>JAFAAJ010000313.1 GCA_023426625.1 Bacteroidota bacterium | reverse complement strand
GATATATTGTGGTTGCTTATGTCCTGCTCCCCTTGTATTATCGCCTACAACTGACCTCCATTTACGGTTACTTACAGCAAAGAATGGGACAGCTTTCCTATAAATCCGGGGCCTGGATATTCATTGTTTCAAGATTGGTAGGCGCAACTGCAAGATTGTATCTGGTAGTTAATATTCTGCAGGTTTCCATATTAGACAGTCTGGGAGTACCGTTTATTGTAACTACACTCATCATTCTTTTAATGATTATACTTTACACGTATGAAGGAGGAGTAAAAACCATCGTATGGACAGATACTTTACAGACATCGTGTATGCTTTTAGGATTGATCATCTGTACATTTTATATGTTAAATCATTTGGATCTGGGTATTGGACAAAGTTTCACAGCCATGCATGAAAAAGGCTACACCAAGATTTTTGAAATGGATTTCAATTCGCCGGGGTTCTTCATCAAGCAAATTCTTGCCGGTGCATTCATCACCATTACCATGACCGGGATTGATCAGGAAATGATGCAAAAAAGCCTTTCCGTAACCAAACTTAAAGATTCCCAGAAGAATATGGTAACGCTTGGTTTTATCTTATTGGGAGTAATTTCCTTATTCCTTTATATGGGCGGTCTTCTTTACCTTTTCGGAGAAAGCCAGGGTGGGCAATTGGTGGAAGTCGTAAAAGATGGTATTCCTAAAAAAGAATTCCTGTTGCATGGAAAAGATATTTTCGGGGATAAAATTTTCCCTGAAATAGCCTTAAATCAGATGCCCGGATTTATTTCCATTATTTTTATCATTGCTTTGATCTCTGCATTATTTCCGAGTGCGGACGGAGCGATGACTGCTCTTACCTCTTCCATCTGCATCGACATTTTTGGGATGAAAGAAAAGAAAAGTTGGGATGACGGTAAAAAAGAAAAATTCAGAAAAAACATTCACCTGTTGGTTGCACTCTCCTTCCTGATCATGGTTATTATCTTTAAAGTCATCAATGACAACTCCATGATCGGATTGATTCTGAAACTGGCTGGTTTCACTTACGGACCTCTTCTAGGACTCTTTGCTTTCGGGATCTTCACAAAATACAAGGTTAAGGATAAATTTGTTCCTTACGTTTGTATTGCAGCACCGGTTATTTCTTTTTTCATTGATAAATATCAGTCAAATATTTTCGGAGACTTTAAAATAGGACTGGAATTACTGATTATCAACGGATTACTAACTTTCATTGGCTTGTGGCTGATCAGAAAGAAATAATTGATTAACGACTTACCAAACAATACGCTTTCTATGCATCAATAAAGGATGTTTAAAAAATGTATATTTTAAATAATTCAGAATCCGAGTTTTCCGCTCGGATTTTACATTTTTGTAAGCCATTAAAAAGTCGTAAATTCGCGTGCAAATAAATCAGATATAATGAGTAAAAGTATCGAAGAGTTAAAATCTCTTACTACACAAATCAGAAGAGACATTTTAAGAATGGTTCACGCTGTTAATTCTGGGCATCCGGGCGGAAGTTTAGGGTGCACTGAATATTTCACAGCACTTTACGGAAAGGTAATGAACTATAATCTTCCTTTCACTATGGAAGGTAAAAATGAAGATCATTTCTATCTTTCAAACGGTCATATTTCACCGGTTTACTATTCTACATTGGCAAGATTTGATTTCTTCCCAGTAGATGAGTTGAGAACTTTCAGAAAGCTGGACTCAAGATTACAGGGTCACCCAACGACTCACGAAGGTTTACCTGGTATCCGTATTGCTTCAGGATCATTAGGACAGGGACTTTCTGTAGCCTTAGGTGCTGCTTTGGGTAAGAAACTGGATGGAGATAAGTCTCTTGTTTACTCTCTTCACGGAGATGGCGAACTTCAGGAAGGCCAGATCTGGGAAGCTCTGATGTTTGCTGCTGCTAAAAAAGTGGACAATATTATTTCTACTATCGATTATAATGGACGTCAGATCGACGGTGATACAGATGATGTATTGAGTTTAGGAAATCTTCATGCTAAACTTGAAGCATTCGGATGGATCGTTTTGGAAGAGAAAAACGGTAACGATCTTGAAGCTGTGATTGCTATTCTTGAGAAAGCAAAACAAGAAACAGGAAAAGGAAAACCTGTAGCAATTATCCTTCATACAGAAATGGGTTCAGGAGTGGATTATATGATGGGAACTCACGCTTGGCATGGTAAAGCTCCTAATGACGAGCAATTGGAAACCGCTTTCAAACAATTATATTTAGAAGCTCCGGCAGATTACTAGTTATAAGGAGTAATAGGTAATTAGTAATAAAAATAATTAGTAAAAAAATGAAATATACATATACAGAAAAAAAAGATACACGTTCAGGGTTCGGAGCCGGATTAGCAGAGCTTGCGGATAAAAATCCTAATGTAGTGGCACTTTGTGCAGACCTTATCGGTTCTTTGAAAATGGAAAAATTCATTGAAAAAGCTCCGGAAAGATTCTTCCAGATAGGAATCGCTGAAGCCAACATGATGGGAATTGCAGCAGGACTTAGTATTTCAGGAAAGATTCCTTTCACAGGAACATTCGCTAACTTCTCTACATCAAGGGTTTACGACCAGATCCGTCAGTCTATCGCTTATTCAGGAAAGAATGTGAAGATCTGTGCATCTCACGCAGGACTTACTTTAGGTGAAGACGGAGCTACTCACCAGGTATTGGAAGATATCGGTATGATGAAAATGCTTCCGGGAATGGTGGTGATCAATCCATGTGATTACAACCAGACAAAAGCTGCAACCATTGCCATCGCTGAACACGACGGACCTGTATATTTAAGATTCGGAAGACCTACAGTTCCTGTTTTCATTCCTGAAGATATGCCTTTCGAAATTGGAAAAGGAATCCTATTACAGGAAGGAACAGATGTAACAATCGTTGCAACCGGACACTTAGTTTGGGAATCTTTGGTTGCTGCTGATGAGCTTGAAAAAGAAGGTATTTCTTGTGAAGTAATCAACATCCACACGATCAAACCTCTTGATGAAGAGATCATCTTAAAATCTGTTGAAAAAACAGGAAAAATCGTAACGGCAGAAGAACACAACTATCTTGGTGGTTTAGGAGAATCTGTTGCAGGAATGCTAGCAAGAAGAAGACCTACAAGACAGGAATTCGTAGCCGTGAACGATACTTTCGGAGAGTCTGCAACGCCAGCTGAACTGATGAAGAAATATAAAATCGATTCTACAGCTGTAAAAGAAGCCGTAAAAAGAGTTTTAGCTAATTAAGCCAAACACTTCATAACATAAAAGTCCTCAGAATTGAGGACTTTTTTCATTTTTATTCTAAGGAAAAACGGGCTTTAGCCCATTCCTATTGATAAGTATCTTATTTTCTAAGTTTCTCTTTCTTCAATTTTATCTAAAAAACTTCCACTTCGGAATAATCGCCAACATCCCAAATCCCGTGAACAGGAAAAGATTGGTAACATCCGTATATAAGAAAGTAGACAGGTAATAATTGTGCATAAAGAAATGCAAAACCAATAAAGCAGGGAATATAAAAATCCCTATTTTCCTGTAAAAATACATCAGAACAAGACTGATCATCATCAGAACATCTATGGAAAAGATCACATAGAAATACCATCTTGGAATATTAAGAAATTCATGCTGCAGGTATTCATCCACATCGATTCCCAGTCCCATTATGGTAAACAACAGCAAAGCTGCTATTGTTAAGATAATGCCTAATCCTTTCTTCGGATCTTCGTCAAAGTAGCTGTATTCTTTCATACTACAAAAATAAAGAACTTATGAGGAATTTCATAAGTTCTTTTATATAATTGTTAGTTTATAATTTGATTACACAGAAATTGCGTTAATCAGCCTGTTTTTATCGCTTAAATACTCTTCCATAGAGATCATACTTTCCGTTCTCATTACATCCTGGATGTCATCGATCTGGTAAATAATTCTCTTGGCATCGTCTGTATTTTTAGCTTTTACTTTACAGAAAATGTTATATTTTCCGGAAATAACGCTCGCTTCGATCACGTTAGGAATAGTGGATAATTCTTTCAAAACCTCTTGCGTGCGGTTTGATTTTGTTAGAAGGATTCCGATGAAAGCTGTAAAATGATAATCTAATTTACCATAATCAATATTAAGAGATGATCCCAAAATAATTCCCGCATCCTCCATTTTCTTCACTCTTACGTGAATTGTTCCCGCAGAAACATCCATCTGCTTTGCAATTTCAGTAAAAGGCATTCTTGTATTTTCTACTAAAAAATCAAGAATTTTCTTGTCTATTTCGTCCAGTTGATAGTTCATATTAGTTAATTACAATTTTCCTAAAAAATCAATGTATTTTTTGCAAATTTATAAAAAATAATTTAACTAAAAAAATTATATCAAACATTAACAATAATTAACATGGATGATAAAAATCATTCAAATATTCTAATTATTTACTATTTGATTTTACAGAATCTGTTTTTATTTCAGTTTGGGCTTCAGGTTGTTTTTTTTCTTTTTTCTTCTTTTTAAACAAAGAATTAAAGCTTTTACTCCATACAACCCCTGCACCATACGCCTGATTAGCAGTACCATTGGTTCCGGCACCTGCCACCATACCAATATTGGATGGTTTAGAGTAGCCTCTTAAAATTAAACTGCCATCATTTTTCTTAGAAATATCGTATTCTACAGAACCTTCACCTGAAAGGTAATTTGCATCCGTATTTTCTGTTTTATTTAAAGGAATACCGAGTCCAGTTCTCACTTTTACTCTTGGCGAAACGGCAATACTTACTCCCGCATTGGCTCTGTCCCCTGTGTTGGAATACTGGTCTCCTTTTACATAGTTCAAGTCAATCTGGAATTCATTACTCATGGTATTAAGAATTGATCCCAATTGTTTTAATATCATATTATAGCCGGAAGATTCTGCTACCCCTGCAACATCCACATCTACTCCACCGGAATTGGATACATTAAAACTGCTCAACAGCAGGACAGAGCCGAATTGAAGAACCTTTTCCCCATCCTGACTCATTTTTGCAGCCAACGTTTCCCTTACCTGACTGGAAACATCCATCGCAGAAACATTAAGATCCACCTGAGGATCCACAAGGGTTTGGGTAATGTTTGCTTGCAGAAGTATACTGATAGGCTGTAATTTCCCCATATTAAGATATTCCCCTGCATTAGAAACCATTCTGACATAATTGGCAGTAATATTCAGTGCAGGTTTCATCGCGTCACCATCCCAACGGATGCTGCTTCCTTTTTCGATCTGGAATGTTTTATTAAGGATCGCCTTGGAAACAAATGTTCCGTTATCTACTTTATAAGTTCCGCTCATGGCAATATTCCCCTGTCTGTTCATCTGGAATCTCAGGTCGTCTGCAATCCCTTTCACAGAAATGTTTCCTACATCATCACCAACAAGGACATTCACCGTTGTCCCTCTGTCAACATCCAACGCAAAATCAATATTCATATTGGCTCCGGATTTTTTCTTTTCTTCCAGAGTAATTAATCCGTCTTTTCCTTCCTGCAGGAACCTCAACATTTTAAATTCTTCCACATTGGAAGTAGAACCCGAATTGAAGGTAAAAGTACTTCCATTAAGTGCTTTCATGTTTGGTGTGGATAAACTCAACGCTGAAACAGGACCGTCAACATACAGATCTCCCTGTCCGTAAACTCTTCCCCAGAAAAGGTCAAAGTCTTTCTGGGTGGTATTCAGCATTAATAAGTTATCTGCTCTCATCACGAGGTTGACCCCCATTGAGGAAAGGGTTTCAAACTGGATCGCCCCGGAAATGGTTCCGTTGGAATTTGTTCTTCCGTCATGAACTCCAATATTGTTAAGGATGGCTAAACCTTTAGATAAAGGAACAACAGTGTCTTCAAACGAGTAGTCCACTCCTGTGAACAAAAGTTTCAATCCAAAACCTTTCAGGGCAATATCTCCACTATAATCCAGATCGCTCAGTTTTCCGCTGATCTTAAGATCTCCCGTTGCTTTTCCTCTTAAATTTCCGAAAACAGTCTGTACAAATTGTTGCGTAAAAGCCAGATCCAGCTCCCTCATTTCAGCAACAAGATCCAATATAGGTGTAGATCCATTGTTATTAACCGTTCCTGTTAAATGTAAATTATTGCTACCCAATACACTTGATGAAGCTACTTTTACATCTACGTCATACACATTCAGAGAATAGCTGTTGGTAGCGGAAATCGTAATATTCCCCATTTCATTACCATTCATCACGATGTCATCAACAGTAAGATCAACTAAAGGTTGCAGTGTGCTTTTATCCATTCTGATCTTCACAGTTCCGTTGGCAAGTCCTTTGATGTTCATTGAATTTCCTCCGGACTGCATTTCCAGCAATTTTTCGATAGCGAAATTATTGACCTCCGCATCTACATAAAAGTCTTTTGCTGATTTAAATGTTCCTTCCTTAACAAACAGATCACTGTCATCAGAATAGATCCTTAAATTCTTGATGCTGAAATCTCCTGTTTTTTTTCTGTATATAATGGAATGATCCAATGCCGGACTTGTATCAATAGCCCAGGTAACATCATTAAATTTCACTTCCGTAGGCTCAAATCTGAAAACATAATCTCCTGCCGAATTGGTTGACTGATTCACATTCACGGCATATGATTTCAGCTTATCTTCCTGTTCATCTTCCGGGCTTCCATATTTAAAATTAGTAGCTAAATGAAGAACGGTATTGTTTTCATTTCTTCCGCTTAAGGTAAGATCTTTAAGAATATTCTTATTATACTCTACCCTGTTTATTCTTGCATAGATTTGCTCATCCAGATTGGCTGTATTAATCCTCACCAGAACACTATCCACCACAGCACTGTCTCTGGTAATTTTATCCCGTTCATTAATCTGATAATCCGGATTGGCAGCTGCTAAAGCTCTGTCGGCATCCGAGATCTCTTCTTTTTTGGTCATGATATACTTTAAAGAAGCTGCATCAAGGTTTAAAATCAGATTGTTTGAATTTCCATCGTATTCTCCCTGAACCACTGCTCCCTGCGGAAGCTTAAGATCAGGCAGGAAATAACTTACCAGTCCCTGCTCAACATCGAAATTCATAGCAAAGCTCTGCCCTCTGTATAATTTTCTTGGAGGCGGACCTACCAAAATTTTCCCTAAGCCGTTTTCCACCATTCCTGCAAGATCGGCAAGATTATATTTTCCTGAGATTTTTCCGTTAACAGCTCCCGGAGCATCAATTACAATAACTCTTCCTCCAGCTTCTAAGAATGTTTTCAATTTTGCATTCGGGATGATGTATTTCTGTGTTGCTGTAGCAAAACTCACATTATTAGCTACCACATCCAGATTCATATCATTAAGTGAAGACATGGACATTTTACCTTCAACCTGTCCGCTCACAATCTGATTTCCCGGTTTGTTGGTAAAATAATTCATATTCAGATGACTGACATCTGCATTCACATTCATTGAAACCCTTGAGGTACTGAAATCTATCAGTCCTTTTATAGAAGCTTTTGCCTGTTCATCGTTTACCGTGATCAGACCATTATATTTTTTATGATCCAATAAACCATCAAGGTAGAGGTTATTGATCTCTTTATCCATGATCTCAATACTGCTGATCTGCGATTTTGTAGTCAGGCGCATGGTATTGACATCAAAGCTCTGTCCGGTAATATTGAATTTACCTGAGATCAGTCCTACTGTTTTACTTTTCGTGATCACAGAGGTGTTCAGGTCTTTGATGTCTACATATCCGGAATATTTTGGCAATGAAGAACTGTAATCCGTAAGAGAAAACTTATCAATTTTCGCCTGCCCGATCCCCGTCATTAAATTAGCCTGAGAAACATAAACCTGATTAGGATTTACTCTTGCCGCTCCGTTGTATTTAAGTCTTCCGAAATCATCTGCAAAGTTTTTCATTTTTTTGGAAATGAATGAAGGCATCATGGCTTTCAGATCTTTATAGGTAAAGTCTGCAGACAGATTATTGGTTTCAATTAAA
>JAFAAJ010000294.1 GCA_023426625.1 Bacteroidota bacterium | reverse complement strand
AAAATCATAAGTTCCATATTATAAAAATAACATAATTATCTCTAAATCCTGATTTGAGTTTTATTTCGGATTTCATTTTTGCGTTTTGTTTAAATTACTAAAAAATAGTTGAAATTGAAAAGGCATTGATGCTGTACAGTCTGCTTATGACTGTGCCTTCTTGCAAACATAAAAAAAAAAATATTATTCAATAAAAAGGGAAATAACTTTTTATATTCCCTTACTTTTTAACCGTTGCATTTTTTAAAATCATACTGCATTCCAATTTACACATCATCAATAATGTATTTGTAAATTAGTCAATCACCTTTGCATAAATAAATACTTTGCGGGTTAATATATTCAAGATTTAGAATAATTTCGGGATGTTTTTGCTGCATTCTAAGAATAATTTTAATAAATTTCCGTTCTCAATTTTTAATCAGGTAATGAAAAAGATCATAAGCTTATTTTTACTGCTTTTCTTATATAATTTCAGTTTTTCCCAGGAATTGCTTGCCGTGGTGCAGGTGAATTCTCAACAGCTGGGAGGAAGTAATCAACAGGCTTATAAAGCTTTGGAGAAAAGTCTTAAAGATTTTATCAACAATACGAGCTGGACAGGGAAGAAATTACAGAATTTTGAAAAGATCAAATGTAATTTTGCGATTGTCATTTCTGAAAAAGACGGAAACAGATATAAAGGAAGCATTGTGGTTCAGGCTGTTCGTCCGGTTTACAACACCACTTATGAATCTCCTCTCATAAACCTTCAGGATACAAAATTTGCCTTTGAATATATTGAAAACGAGAATCTTGTCTTCAATGAAAGACAGTTTTCAGGGAAGAACTTAATTGATGTTATCAGTTTTTATGTTTATCTGATCCTGGGATATGATGCAGACAGTTTCCAGTCTATGGCAGGTTCTCAATGGTTTTCAAAAGCACAGCAAATTTCCCAGAATGCCCAGAACAGAGGGTTTGAAGGATGGGGACAGATCAATGAGCCCCGAAGTCGTGCGATATTGATAGGAGAGATTTTAAATCCGAACCTGAATCAGCTTCGTTCCACGATCTATACGTATCATAGAGCCGGATTGGATAACCTGTTCAATCAGGATCAGACCGCTGCCAAAAAAACCATTTTTAATACACTGATGCAATTGAAAATGTATGAAAACTCTTTCCAGCAGAATTACTTCATCAATTTGTTCATGGATAATAAGAGCGATGAGATTTTCAATATCTTCAATACAGGGAATAATGGCGGAATTGTGATCAATGATCTGCGACAGCTGATGATCATGTTTTCACCAAAACATACCGAGGCTAAGTGGAATAAATGGAAATAAAGAAAGCGGATCACTCTCTCTTGAATCCTGAATTCTAAAGTTCTATATTTGCAACAGCTAAAGAAATCTGCTATTTATCCATGCTGTCGAGAATCTATATTAAAAATTTCGCCCTTATTGATGCACTTGAAGTATCATTACACAACGGATTACAGGTAATAACCGGTGAAACGGGAGCCGGAAAATCTATTATTTTAGGCGCTTTACGACTGATCTTGGGTGAAAGGGCAGATGTGAAATCCATCTCAAAAGCGGAAGAGAAAAGTATTGTAGAAACGGAATTTGCATTAAACAACCGTTTCAAAAAATTCTTTATTGAGAACGATCTGGATTATGAACATCAAACCATTATCCGCAGGGAAATTTTACCATCCGGGAAATCCAGAGCTTTTATCAATGACGTTCCCGTTACTTTGGATGTTCTGAAGGAGTTGTCTTCTCAGCTTATCGATATTCATTCCCAGTTTGAAACCTCCAACTTATTTACGTCTGAATATCAGTTTAAAATCATTGATGGTCTTTCCGAAAATAAAAAGCTTGTTGAAGAATATCAGCAGGAATTTACTGAATTTCAGAGTTTAAAGGTCCAACTTAAAAAATATCAGGCTCAACTTGCAGACAGCAACAAGGAGAGTGATTACAAGCAGTTTCTTTTGAACGAACTGGAAGAACTGAGACTGGATGAAGTGGATTATGAAGAGTTGCAAAATCAGCTTTCCATTCAGGAAAATGCAGAAATGATCTCTGAAAACCTGGCGCAGATCCTATCGAGATTTCACCAGGAAGAAATTGGGATTCTGTCTTTCTTTAATGAAGCTAAAAATAAACTTTCCAAAATTTCCGAAGTTTCCAACAAGTTTTCCGAACTGGATGAAAGACTTGAAACTTCTTTTGTGGAGCTTAGGGACATTATTTCAGAACTGGAAGATGAAGCTGAAAGCATTGAGGTCAACCCTGAAAATTTACTGTTACTTTCCGAACTTAATAATAAGATCAATACCCTTTTCTTAAAACATAATGTTTCTGAATTGAAAGATCTGATAGGGATCCGGGATCAATTGGCGGGAGAACAACAGGGAACAGCAGAACTGGAGTCTTATATCGAGGAGGTTGAGAATAATATCATTCTGAAAGAAAAATTGCTTCAGTCTTTAGCCGGAAAACTTTCAAAAAACAGGAAAAAAAGCATTCCTGACTTCATTAAAAAAACTGAAAGTCTTCTTAAAAAGCTAGGTCTTGAAAAAGCAAGAGTAGATATTGAGTTGCAGGATACACCAGAATTCAATCAGTTTGGGAAAGAAAGTATTCAGCTTTTGTTCCAGGCGAATTCGGGGTTCCCTTTGAAGCCTATTCAGACGGCAATTTCCGGAGGAGAAAGGTCAAGGGTGATGTTGGCGGTAAAAAAGATCATTGCGGAAAGTGATGAATTGCCGACGCTTATTCTGGATGAAATAGATACCGGAGTTTCCGGAAAGGTAGCCGAAGAGATCGGAAATCTGATGCGCGAAATGTCTGAAGATATGCAGCTTATTGTGATCTCTCACCTTGCTCAGGTGGCAGCAAAAGGAACGAATAATTATAAAGTGGTAAAACAGGATGTTTCAGGGAAAACGCAATCTACCATCATTCCGCTAAGTGAAGAAGAAAAACTTAACGAGATTGCCCAGTTACTTTCCGGAAGCAAGATCACGGAAGCGGCTTTGGCGCAGGCAAAAGAGTTGATGGCGTAATTTTCGTTAAAAAAATATTGCCGGAAATAAGAAATCTAAGAATTACGGCAAGGAAAAGTTAAAATCTGTAACATATTTCACCTTATATTTACTAATGTAAAAAAGTAAAATATGTTTCTACAATTCTTAAGGTTAGAATTCAAAAGTTTTTTTCGTGGCACTTCTGTAGGGATTAATCTTGCAATGAAGATTTTTCGCTTCTTGGGGATTCTCTACTTTATAGGCTGTATGGTAGGAGGTGCTTTCATTGCTTTTTTCCTTATTCAGGAAGAAATGCATCAGGACGCTCTGAAAGTAGTTTCAAAATTCTTATTGGCAGCTTGGGCGGTAGATCTTATCCTCAAATATATTTGGCAGGAAATGCCTACCCAGAACATCAAGCCTTTCCTGACGCTGAATATTCCCAAAAAGACATTGGTGAATTACATGTTGATCAAAACATTTTTGTCTGCTTTCAGCTGGATTCACTCTTTCTTTATGATTACTTTTGCGGTGATCTGCTTATTCAATGGATATAGTTTCTTAGGCGTTTTTGCATGGTTCATCGGAGTTTCATTATTATTTTACCTTAATAATTTCATCAATATTCTTTTTAATGATAAGGAGATCATTGCCATTGTTGTAGGAAGTGTTTTTGCAATATTGGGCGCATTGACGTACTATAATGTAATTCCGTTATTATCATATTCAGAAGCGTTTTTCTACAGATTGTATGAAAAGCCATATTTAGTTTTATTACCGATTGCTTTATTTTCCGGACTATGGTGGATCTGCTTCAGATATGTCCGTCAGGAATTTTATCTGGATCAGGGACTGGAAGCGAAAAAAGCATTCGGGAAAACAGAAAACATTGCTTTCCTGAATAAATATGGAACGTTGGGAAGCTTCATCAACAATGATATTAAAATGTTGAGGAGAAATAAAGTCACCAAAGGTATTTTATTCGGAAGCTTTATGTTTATATTTTATGGTTTGCTGATCTTCACTTCACCGATCTATAAAACATCGTATATGATGATGTTCATGGGGTTGTTTGTAACGGGAGGATTTCAGTTCATGTTCGGACAGCGAGTTCCTGCATTCGATAGTTCATATTATCCTTTGATGATGACGCTGAATGTACCTTACAAAGATTACCTTAAAGCCAAATGGTGGCTGATGAATATTGTAACGGCGGCTTCCATAGTCATAGCTTTATTTTATGTCTATTTCGGATGGGAAATGTATTTCACCTTTTTTGCCGCCGGACTTTATAATATTGGAGTGAACTCGCAGTTTACCCTTTGGTCAGGAGCATTTAACAAAACCCAGATAGATCTGAATTCCAAAGAAAAAAGAATTGGACAAAAAAACAGCTTCAATATGAAAGCTTTATTATTATTGATTCCTAAAATGCTTCTGCCGATGGCGGTGTTCGGGATGATGAAATATTTCTTCGGAATAACAGCGGGAGTAGTAAGTATTGCAATTCTTGGTTTAATCGGCTTTTTACTGAGAGAAAAAATCTTTGATATTATCGTAAGACATTATAAAGTTGAAAAATACAGTACTTTAGAAGCATTCAAATCCAAATAATCTCTAATATTTATTAAAATGATCACTATAAATAATTTATCTAAAACGTACGGAACCGCTACTGTTCTTAATATCGAAAATCTTGAAATTCCCAAAGGCGAAACCTTCGGATTGGTAGGAAACAATGGAGCAGGAAAAACAACTCTTTTCAGTCTGATGCTGGATCTTATTCAGGCAACAACAGGATACGTGAGTATTGATGATATCAAAGTTCATGAATCAGAAGCCTGGAAAAGCAAAGTTTCAGCTTTTGTGGATGATACCTTTCTGATCGGTTACCTTACACCGGAAGAATATTTTTATTTTATCGGTGAATTGAGAGGGCAGAATAAAGCTTCCGTGGACGAATTTTTAAAACCTTTCCATGATTTTTTCAATGGAGAGATCCTGAAATCGGGGAAATATGTTCGTGATCTTTCTAAAGGAAATCAGAAAAAAGTCGGGATTGTAGGAGCTTTAATCGGAAATCCTGAAATCATTATCCTGGACGAGCCTTTTGCGAATCTTGACCCTTCCACGCAGATCAAACTGAAAAATCTGATCAAAGAATTATCAAAACAGGATGGTGTCACTTTCCTTATTTCCAGTCACGATCTGTCGCATACCACTGAAGTCTGCAACAGAATTGTTGTAGTGAACAAAGGATTATTGGTAAAAGACATTAAAACAAACCCTGAAACCCTGAAGGAATTGGAACAATATTTTGCGGATCAGGTAAACCG
>JAFAAJ010000263.1 GCA_023426625.1 Bacteroidota bacterium | reverse complement strand
CCTCTGTTTCTATACCGTTGATGATTCCGTAAGCTTTATGAAATTCCTGACGAACCAGGCTTTCAAGACCACGAAAACTTATATACAGTTCTTCGAGATAGCCTTCGGAAACGGTGGTAAAAGCATGAGAACATTTGATCATGGAAGCGAGTGGATTCATCAGTCCGTTCCAGTCTAAAAGTCCCCATTTCCAGGCATCAAAAGAAGGCATATAATTCGCCATTTCCCAGCTCATCATTCCCTGATATTCTCCATTATGAATGGTTCCGATTGTTTTTACTCCTTTCAGAAATTCAAATTCATGACAATTTTCTATCATAAAAGGAACCAGACCCGTATGATAATCGTGACAATGCAACACATCAGGACGGATCTCCATTGCGCTCAACCAATGCAGAACTCCGTGCTGGAAAGCTAAAAACTGAAAGCTTTCATCTTCATATCCATAAGGATTTTCCCTGTCCAAAAGTCCCGGGATTTTAACCATATATAATTCAAATCCTAGAACATTGGATTTTTCTTTCATTACCTGTACCTGAAGCATATTTTGTCCCTGATGAATGAATCCATCAAAAACGATATCAAACTCATGGTCATAAAAGAAAGACTTATTGTACCAAGGCATCACTACTTTGGCATCTACTCCTTTTATTTTGTTCTGATATTTAGGCAATGCTCCTACTACATCCGCCAAACCGCCTACTTTTGCTACCGGATAACATTCCGTACTGAGGTGATAAATGATCATTATCTTTTATGTAATTTAATTCTTTGTAATTTATATTTTCTGTCTCTTTTCTGCTTTAAAATAATCCCTGCGAGAGGTGGTAATTTCAGGCTTATGGATTTTGGACGGTTCATCCATTCTTCATACTGTTCTTTGAAGATTTCAGATTTTACTCCGCTTCCGCTGTATCTTTCATCATCGGAATTGAATACAACTTCCCAGTGAGTTCCTGCGTTTACTCCAATTTTATAGTCTAAAACCCGGGGTGTTAAATTCAACACCACCATAAAAACATCTTCCCGTTTTTTACCTTTCCTTAGGTACACATACACGGAATTGTCTTCATCATTCGCTTCCACCCATTCAAAACCGTGATGGTTGAACTGGTTTTCATAAAACGCAGGTTCGTAACGATAGATATGATTGAGATCTTTCACGAGGGTCTGTAATCCTTTGTGAACGGGATACTGCAGCAAATGCCAATCGAGGCTTCGGGTAAAATTCCATTCACTGGTCTGTCCGAATTCATCTCCCATAAACAGCAATTTAGCTGCAGGATGCGTATACATGTACACATATAGTGCACGGAGATTGGCAAATTTCTGCCATTCATCACCAACCATTTTGTAGATAAGACTTGCTTTTCCGTGTACCACTTCATCATGGGATAAAGGCATCATATAATTTTCATTATACATGTACATGGAAGCAAAAGTTAATTTATGATGGTGATATTTTCTATGTAAAGGATCTTTTTTAAAATAATCCAGTGTATCGTGCATCCAGCCCATCATCCACTTCATTCCGAACCCTACTCCACCTTCATGAACAGGTTTTGTAAGTTTTGGAAAGTCTGAACTTTCTTCTGCGATGGTTATGATACTGTTCCCGAATTCTTTATAAACCGCTGTATTGAATTCCTGTAAAAACGCTTTGGCTTCAAGGTTTACATTACCTCCATAAATATTAGGTTCCCATTCTCCCTCATTTCTTGAATAATCCAGATGAAGCATTGAAGTCACCGCATCAACACGCAATCCGTCTGCATGATAACGATCCAGCCAAAACATGGCATTGGAAATCAGAAAAGATTTCACCTCATTTCTGCCATAATTAAAAATATGAGATTTCCAGTCCGGATGAAAGCCCTTTCTCGGATCTTCATGTTCATATAAAAAAGAACCGTCAAAACGGTGAAGTCCATTCGCGTCTCCCGGAAAGTGAGAAGGCACCCAGTCCAAAATCACTCCTATTTCGTTTTTGTGAAGCTCATCAATAAGAAACATGAGATCCTGAGGGGATCCAAAGCGTGATGTTGCCGCATAAAATCCCGTAATCTGATATCCCCAACTTGGATCGTAAGGATATTCCATCACCGGCATAAATTCCACATGGGTGAAACCCATTTCTTTGATGTACGGAATAAGTCTTTCCGCCACATCTCTGTAATTCAGGAACTGGTTGGGGGCATCTCCTTCTCTCACCCATGAACCTATATGCATTTCATAAACGGATATGGGAGCTTCGAGACTATTTTTTCTCCAACGGTTTTGCAGCCATTCATGGTCACTCCATTCGTACCATGTTGTGGAAACCAGTGAGGCAGCCTGTATATTTTGCTCCCAGCTTAAAGCATAGGGATCACTTTTTTCCAATATCTCTCCATAAGCTGTTTCAATGGCATATTTATACAGAGTTCCCCAAGTGAGCCCGGCAATAAAACCCTCCCAGATCCCGGATTCGTCCCAGCGGGGATATAATATGTGTTCTTTGTGATTCCAGAGATTAAAGTTACCGATTACCGAAACTTTTTTTGCATTGGGAGCCCAAACTGAGAAATATACTCCTTGAATTCCGTCTTTTTCCACAGAATGCGCTCCAAACTTTTCATATAATTTATAATGTTTGCCTTCTTTAAAAAGATAAACATCATGATCTGTGAAAAGCGTATATGTTTTAACCGAATTCATGTGGATTTGGCTTAATTTTATATTGTTATGAAACTACAAAAAAATATTGAGAACAAGCATTAATAATTGTTGAAATAATTATTATGTTAATTAATATCCATGCCTGTTTACCAAAGATATTGCTTTTTTTCTACCACATTTTATGATTGTAAAATAATCTGTAAAACTTTTTTTATAAATTTAAGCAGTTATTTTTTTAAACACACATGATGAGGTTCGAACTTTACACGGAAGAACGGGATGAAAGACCTGTTTACATCACAGGAAATTTCAACAACTGGAATCCGAAAGACAGCAATTACCAACTTACAGCATCCAATTCCGAAAATTATTTCATTGAAATTGATGATTCTCTGCTTCCCTCCACTATTGAATATAAATTCACCAAAGGAGGTTGGGAAAATGTGGAACTCGATCAATACGGAAATATCACCCTTAATCGGAAAGCCGAAAAAACTTCAGGCAAAACTTCAGACATTGTAGAAAAGTGGAGATTGAATTGGGGTCCGTTCAAAAAGGAATTTTTCCCTATTGTAGAAATCATTTCGGAAGAGTTTTATATTCCCCAACTGGATCGTTACCGTAAAGTATGGGCTCTTTTACCTTATGATTATTATACTTCCGGAAAAAGCTATCCTGTTCTTTACCTTCAGGACGCCCAAAACCTGTTCAATGAAGGAAGCGATTACGGAAACTGGGAGATCGATAAAAAGTTATCTCTTCTGGCAGAATACGGTCGTGGCGACCTTATCATCATCGCTATAGAACACGGCAGCAAGGACAGGATCAAAGAATATATTTTTGATAACGACCATATCGCAAACGGTTCCGAAGGTAAAAAGTATATCCGTTTCATCACAGATACCTTAAAACCTTATATAGACACCCATTTCAGAACAAAAAAAGACAGGGAAAACACTGGAATCGGAGGCAGTTCTTTGGGCGCGTTGATCAGTATTTACAGCGGTTTTCTTTATCCTGAAGTTTATTCTAAACTATTAATATTTTCACCGTCTCTATGGATAGAGCCGAACAATAATTTTCCGATGATGAGCTTCAGAAATCCGTTCAAAATGAAAATATATCTATACGGCGGAGAACAGGAAGGTTCTAAAATGGTAAAAAGGATTCACCTTTTTGAAGAATACCTGAAAAGATGGGAAAAGAAAAACCTTTTTGATTTCGAATTCAGGACAAGCATCAATCCGGAAGGTACGCACAGCGAATTTTACTGGTCGCAGGAATTTCCCAGAGCCATAGAATGGTTGTTTTACAATAATAGCGAAAACCCTATAGAAGTAAAGCCCACCCAAACAAGCATTAAAAAATAAAATGTATGAAACTAATCAATAAAAAAAATAAAAACTACACCCAGATCTTTCAGCTTTTCACAGAAGAGGAATGGATCAAATCCAGTAAAAATTTCAACAAAAACGTATCCAACTTTTTCACAGGAAAAAAACACGAGATTTTCATTAATGCTCACGAAGAAGGGATCACCTATTTTATTGGTTTGGGAAAATCGGAGCTTGAGAATTTTGAGATCCAGCAGGTAGCCAATAAGTTCTCACAGGTTCAAAAGAAAAACTTTCATGCTGTTCCTACTCTGGTTTTAGCTGATTTCCTGAATGAAAAACAATTTGAAGAATTCATCAAAGGCCTTCTGATCGGGACATATAACTATCCTTTCGAGAAAAGCCATCCGTTCTGGAATCCTAAATTTGAAATTCATTTTGAAAACCTGAGTCAGAAAAAGCTGGATATTATCATTCAAAGAGCAGAAGCTTTAAGCAACGGACAAATCACTTGTCAGGAATGGCTGAATAAACCCGCCAATCTTAAAACTCCAGATATTTTCAATGCTTATCTTAAAAATCTGGCTAAAAAACATCAATTAAAATATACTGTTTTCAACAGGAAAAAATGCGAGGAACTTGGTTTGGGAGCTTATCTTTCTGTGAATCAAGGCAGTGCTTATGATGCTGCTTTTACGATATTGGAATACAAAACAACAGTAAAGAATACAAAAACAATAGGACTGGTCGGAAAATGTGTATTATTCGACACAGGAGGAATTTCTTTGAAAAATCCGGACAATATGCACTACATGAAATCCGATATGGGTGGAGCAACAGCTGTTTTGGGAACCCTGATCTATGCTTCGGAAATGAAACTTCCCGTTAATATTACTGCCATTTTACCCATCACCGACAATGCCATTTCTGAAACCGCCTTTCTTCCAAGTGATGTAATCACCGCTTATAACGGAAAAACCATTGAAGTGCTCAATACAGATGCAGAAGGAAGAATGACCTTAGCTGACGGACTTTCCTATCTTGCCAGAAATTATAAAACGGATGTTATCATCGATCTGGCAACACTTACCGGAAGTTCTGTAAGAATGTTCGGAGATACCTGTGGAGTGCTTTTCTCCAATCATGAAGCACTAAAAAACCTTCTGATCAAAACCGGTGACAAAACCAATCAGAGACTTTGGAATCTTCCGCTTTGGGATGTGTGGAAAGATGA
>JAFAAJ010000261.1 GCA_023426625.1 Bacteroidota bacterium | reverse complement strand
ATCTTTTGCTTTCTGCTGGAAATCTTTCATCACTCCGATTGCATATTCCAGACCGCCTGAACTTTTCACAAAGTTGATCAGCTCTTTCACTCTTTTCTGATCGTTATTATATCGTTTTATGGTATTGAAATAATATTTCCTGTCTTTTTCGTCGGCGATTTTCAGGGTATGAATCAAAGGCAGGGTCATTTTCTGCTCTTTAATATCAATTCCAACCGGTTTTCCGATCACATTCGAACTCAGATAATCAAACAGGTCATCCTTGATCTGAAATGCCATTCCTGTATAAGTTCCAAAATCCTGCATTTTTTTAGCCAGGGTTTCATCCGTATTATTGGATAAAACACCAACTTCACAACAGGCAGCAATCAGCGTAGCGGTTTTCTGGCGAATAATTTCATAATAAACATCTTCGGTAATATCCAGTTTTCTGGCTTTTTCCAGCTGAAGAAGTTCTCCTTCGGACATTTCCCGAATCGTTCGTGAAATCACACTTAATAAGTCATAATCTTTATGATCTGTGGATAACAAAACGGATTTGGACAGAAGATAATCTCCTACTAAAACAGCAATTTTGTTTTTCCATAAAGCATTAATAGAAAAGAAATTACGCCTTTTGAAGCTTTCATCCACCACATCATCATGAACCAGAGTCGCCGTATGGATAAGCTCGATCATGGAAGCTCCACGATAGGTTTTCTCATTAACGTCACCTACAAGCTTTGCACAAAGAAATACAAACATCGGGCGCATTTGTTTGCCCTTGGTAGTAACAATGAAACGGGTAACTTTGTCCAGTAAAGGGACCTTACTCTGCATGGATTCATAAAACTTCTGCTCGAAAAGTTTCATTTCCTCATTGATAGGTCGTTTGATTTCTTCTACAACGTTTGCCACAATCTGTGAATGAAAGGTAATTGATTATTAATTCTCACAAAGATAATTTTTTTCAGCCAATTTTAAGAGAAATTTCAATCTTTGAGCTTTTCTTTTGGAATAAAATAGAAACTCTGCTTTGTTCCACCCAACGGAGACCTGAATTTTTCTCCCGAAATATAAACTCCTTTTTCATCCACTGCAACACCTTCGATCTGCCCAATGGAAAGGGAACTTCCTAAATAGTAATGCTTCGGTGAACGGCTGAAAAACATTCCCGGTTCAGTCTCATCGAAAATATCCAGAAAAACCTCGGTTTTCTTTGTATATCCTACTAAATAAAGCTTTTTGTCAAAATAAGCAGCATCTGTAACGACAAAATTAGTCTTGAATGCTTCCAGTTTCTCTGCTTTCTGATCTTCAGTCTGGTCAGGATCGATAAGATAATGTGTCGTGGCTCTTGATGCCCATTCTTTGGTAAAAAGATGAAGTTTCCCATTCAGAAAGATCATCGCCTCCGCATCAAAATCATTGTCTGCATTTCTCGGACTAAAATCCGTTTGCTCCGGATAAGAAAAGGAAATGGCGGTTAGCTGATCATTTTTAGGGTTATCATTCTGAAAAGGAACCTTATATATTTTCAGGTCTTTTCGGGTGCCGGTATTGTTGCCTATATCTCCGATATAAAAATGGTTTCCGTCACCGGCAAGAGCTTCCCAGTCTTTATTTACAGCATTGATACTGAAAGTATTCAGGATTTTCCCCGAAGTTTTATCAATTTCAAAAAGTTCCGGTGAATTTCCGCTATCGTTGAATGTGTAAAGCTTTCCGTTGAAAAAACTGAGACCGGAAGTCTCTTCGATCTGATCCTCAAGATAGCTGACTCTGTATTTCTTTATTTTAAGAAAATCCGTCTGTTGTGAAAGTACGGATTGAGAAATAACGATTGTAAAAACCAGGAAAAACTTTTTCATTTGATAAAAGTAAAGCTTTATTTTAATGAATAAAGAAAGAATCAAGCTGATTTTCTTTGCTTTTTCAGATATTCTTTTTGATATTGTTTCACTGTTTTTCCTTTTCCGTCATGTCTCCATCCAGGAGCATTGAAAAGATAGCCGATCCTGTCCGAAATTGTAAGTCCGGGCTGCTTCATATCCCTCCAGATCTTTCTCCATTCATAAAGCAATACCGTATCCGGTTTATTATCCGGCATCTTGGGGTATATCCCGAATTTATCGGGTACTTTTGGATCTTCTTTCTCAAAGGTTCCAAAGATCCTGTCCCAAATGATCAGGCACATTCCCATATTCCTGTCCAGATATTTGATGTTACAGGCATGATGAACACGATGATGAGAGGGAGTTACTAAAACATATTCAAGAATTCCCATACTTTTCACAGTCTGAGTATGTACCCAAGTTCCATAAACCTGTCCTAAAGCATACACAACCATGATATGCCACGGATTAAAGCCCATAAAAGCCAGCGGTGAAAAATACAAATATCTGTAAAGAGGCTGTAAAACAGGACTTCTGAATCCCGTTGTCAGATTAAAATATTCAGAATTGTGATGTGTGATATGTACTGCCCAGAACGCCCTCGAATGATGATCTACATAGTGAAGAACATAGTAGGCAAAATCCGTAATGATAAAACAAACCAGCCAGTATATCCATGTAAATTTCCAGGTAAAAAGACGATGATTGTAAAAGAAAAACATAACGCCCATCGCAACGACCTTCATAACCAGATCCAGACCAAAGTTCAGTAAGGCAAGATAAATGCTGGTGGCAACATCTTTTCCGCTATATAGCTTAACTTCGGAAAAATGACTGTAAATCATTTCCGCAAAAATAACGATGGCATGTAATGGAATTGCCCATACATAAACGTTTTCCAATCCGTTTTCGCCAAAAAAATAATCCATCATGTATTAGTTTATACAAATGTAGGATTTTAAGAAATTTTTAAAAAAATTTTCGGTTTTTTTAATGGAATTTTAATCGGCTGTTTTATTCGCCAATTGTCCACACGCAGCATCAATATCGCCGCCACGGCTTCTGCGGATCATTACTGTAATTCCGGCATTTTCCAGCTGACGAACATAGTTTTCTTCTGCCTGCTTATTGCATTGATCGTATTTTCCGTCTCCAATAGGATTATACTGTATGAGATTGACTTTAGAAGGAACCTGTTTGCAGTATTTGATCAGTGCCTTGATATCTTCATCCTGATCATTAATTCCTTTCCAGACACAATATTCAAAAGTAATCACTGAGCCGGTCTTCTGATACCAGTATTGGAGAGCTTCCATAATATCCGTTAACGGGAATTTATCTGAAAACGGCATGATCTCATTACGTTTAACCTCAATAGCCGAATGGAGAGATAGTGCCAATTTTACGCGCAAATCATCATCTGCAAGCATTTTGATCATTTTAGGTATTCCGGAAGTGGAAACAGTGATTCTCCTTGGAGACATTCCCAAACCTTCTGGCTGAGTGATTTTCCTGATGGCTTCTACAACGTTCTTGTAGTTCATCATCGGTTCTCCCATTCCCATGAATACAATATTGGAAAGAGGTCTGTCAAAGTACAGTTTGCTCTGCCTGTCGATCAAAGCTACCTGATCCACGATCTCCGCAACTTCAAGATTTCTCATTCTTTTGAGTCTTGCCGTGGCACAGAATTCGCAGTTCAAAGAACAGCCTACCTGAGATGAAACACAGGCTGTTGTTCTGGTTTCTGTAGGGATAAGAACGGATTCTACCAATAGCCCATCATGAAGTTTCACTCCGTTTTTAATGGTTCCGTCAGTACTTTTTTGAAGCAAATCAACAGAAACCGGATTAATGGTATATTCTTCGGAAATTCTTTCACGAAGCTGTTTGGAAAGATTCGTCATTTCATCAATCGAATGGAGATTCTTACTCCAAAGCCAGTCATAGACCTGTTTCGCACGAAATGGCTTTTCTCCTAAAGACACAAAATAGTCTTTAAGCTGGTTCAATGATAAAGTTCTGATATCTTTCAAAATAAGGATGGGTTTTAAATTATAAATTTTAGATTGAAATCCCACACAAAAGTTGGAACTCAATCTAAAATTTATAATCTATAATGTTAAAATTAATTACAAAATAAGCATTGCATCACCGTAAGAGTAGAATTTGTATTTCTCTTTTACAGCTTCTTCATAAGCCTGCATGATGAAATCTTTTCCTGCAAATGCTGCGATCATCATGATCAGGGTAGATTTTGGCGTATGGAAGTTCGTGATCATTGCATTAGCTACTCCGAAATCGTGTGGCGGATAAATAAATTTGTTTGTCCATCCGTGGAATGCAGAGATCTTTTTGTTGGAAGAAACCGAAGTTTCCAAAGCTCTCATCGTAGTTGTACCCACTGCACATACTCTTCTGTTTGCTTCTACGGCTTTATTGATGATTTCAGCGTTTCTGTCATCAATGAAAACTTCTTCAGACTCCATTTTATGTTTAGAAAGGTCTTCTACTTCGATCGGATTGAAAGTTCCCAAACCTACGTGAAGAGTGATCTCGGCAAAATCGATTCCTTTGATCTCCAATCTTTTCATCAAGTGTTTAGAGAAGTGTAATCCGGCAGTTGGCGCAGCTACAGCTCCTTCTATTTTCGCATAGATCGTCTGATACCTTTCTGCATCTTCCGGCTCTACTGCTCTTTTGATATATTTCGGAAGCGGAGTTTCTCCCAATTCTTTCAATTTCGCTCTGAATTCTTCATAAGAACCATCGAATAAGAATCTTAAAGTTCTTCCTCTTGATGTGGTATTATCAATAACTTCTGCTACTAAAGATTCATCCTCTGTGAAGAATAATTTGTTACCAATTCTGATCTTTCTTGCCGGATCTACCAATACATCCCAAACACGGGTTTCTTTATCAAGTTCCCTTAAAAGGAAAACTTCGATTTTAGCACCTGTTTTTTCTTTATTTCCATAAAGGCGAGCCGGGAAAACTTTAGTATTATTGAAAATGAACAGATCTTTCTCATCAAAATAGTCTACCACATCTTTGAACAACTTATGCTCAATAGTCTGAGTTTTTCTGTCTAAAACCATTAATCTGGCCTCGTCTCTGTGTTCTGATGGGTGTTCTGCCAATAATTCCGCTGGAAGATCAAAATTAAAATCGGATGTTTTCATTTTTTAAATTACGGTTTAAAAATTATAAAAATTACAGAATGTAATTTTCGAGGTGCAAATATACGACATTCGACACCCCTTTGTCAAGTTTTAATTTTATTTACAGGACTGATAAATAAATTTTACAATAAAAAAGCGACTTTATAATCGTATTTATTTGTTTGACTTATTTGTTGTAGAATTAGGTTCCATTAAAAATTTTAAATTTATCTTTTCACATTTTGAAAGATCATCATGCATAATTACTCCATTCTTATAATTTGTAATTACATCAACAATTCTATAATTCTCAGAATCTAATTGGGATAATAATGCTGTATAAATTTTTGAATGAATATTCAATGTCAAATCCATAAATCTGATTTTCGGCATCGAATAGGATGTTTTTTCAACTAAAATTTCTAATTCTAAATTTGATTGTTTACTCTGAAAAGTTTTAAAAGCTTTGATTAAAAATTTGTTTTCTGATATTTTTTCCACATCCACTTTTTTTATTTCAATCTCATCTGAATAAGTTTTTATAGGATAGTGTTGTACATGATTTAAGCTAGAAAGGTTACTATCTAGATCAATTGAGTAAGAGTTTAAAACACCTAATTTATAATCATAAAGTAAAAAAGATCGTCTGGGTGGCTGTAAGAAAAAATAATCATAAGCCATAATATCCGGATTCTTTGAATTAAAGTAGATTAAATTCGTTCGGTTATCTCCCTTATAACTACCTTTTAGTTGAGTTTCTGAATCATAACATTTATAATCAAAGTGATATTCCTGTGAAAAAGTGAAGCCTGAAATAAAGCAAAATAATAGTAAAAAATATTTTTTCATTTTAAACATTTGTGCAATAATAATAAATTAAACTATAATTCATCAAATTCAAACCAAGGATTATATTCTCTTACTACAAGTTTCTCTGGTATTTTTAAAGTTAAATCTGTTTTTTTTATATCTATATGTTTGTCAAAAACATATCCCGATGAATATTCAATTTGACTGTTTTTAATAACATACTTATAATTAGGATCCAATACGCTTTTTAACTGTTTCTCCATTTCGTTTTCTCTAGAATAATCTACCTCAAGTTCTAAATAATTAAAATCGGATTTTTCCAAGGTTACTATTATGGAGATTTTCTTCTTTTTTAACTTTGCATTTTTATAGGCAATAATTTTATAATGCAGAGAATCGATCTTTTGAGCTTTGATAACATCTTGAGCATTATGATCTTTTGTTTGTCCTTCTTGATTAAACAGATTGGAATATACATAAGTAAAGAATATCTTATCTTCTGATTGGGTTACTTTAAATACATGTCGTACATCTTTATATTTATCATAAATAGTTGCTATTGTTTTATTATTTCCATCAGTTTTGATATGTAACTTAATTTTTTTTACAGAATCATAGAATGAACTGCTCAACCATTCTTGGGATTTTGGTTTCAGTCTTACACTCCTTCCCTTTATAAGGTAATCAAAATGATATTCTTGAGAAAAAATTGTGATCGAGAAAAAGCAAAATAACAGTAAAAAATTTTTTTTCATTTCAAGCATTTGCGTAATAATTATAAATAATTTTTGATCTTTTTCCACTCCTCCAACTTCTTTTCAAAAGAAACTGTATGAAGCGGACTGGTTGAAGGCAATAAATATACAGGAATCCGAAAGTTTTTTCCTAAAATTTTCTGCAGATTCTTATACGATTTTCCTCCATTACAGAATATAGCCTTAATGCCGGGATATTTTTCCAGAAGTTCAGCAATCTGATTGGCTTCTTCATTTATGATCTCAGAATCCAGACTCCCCTTTCTTTCACAGGAATCTATAACATCCCAAAGTGCAATATGATGTTTTTTTAATATGTGAAGTTTTTGACTGTAATCTTCCGTAAAATTTTCATTGAAAAGGGTAAAAATAATTTTCCAGAAAGCATTTTGTGGATGAGCATAATACTGCTGCTTTTCCAAAGATTTTACTCCCGGAATCGATCCCAGAATTAATATCTTTGAAGTATGATCTATAATAGGAGGAAACGAAGAAATTCTTTTTTGCATATCTTATTTTTGTCTCTCAGACGCACTAAATTGCATTTTAGCCCTTTCATGAATTTCAGCAGGAAGATTCACTCTTTTTGAAACTTTCTCAATCTTCAGCAGCTCACTTACGAAAACAAATCCCGCTTTATAATCATATTCAACTTTTTTAATCACAAATTTCTCTTCTCCCAGCTTATTTTTCAATTCAGATAGTATTTTCATACTTATATCTCTTGACATATCAGGAATATCCATAAACAGCAGATCATCTTCTGCTTTTTCAAGCTCCAACCTGATCTCAAAATTAGGTTTTTTACCTTTTTTAAAGGTTTTTATGAAGTACGTATTCTCTCCGGTTTTTTCTACATTCACTTTACTTACGAAATGTTTATCTTTTTCATCCATATCTATGAATTTCCTTGCATAATCATAATAATATACATCCGACAAGCCTTCTCGCTGTTCTACATCGAATTTATACCAAAATCTTGTTTTAAAATTTTCAATATCAACTCTCTTTTGATTGCCGACAATTCGGCTTCGCATTGTATACGAAGGATCTTTGGAGTTTATGTAAATTTGAGCATCCTCAAATTTCATTTCACTGGGCTTGATTCTGGAAGATTTATATTTTAAATAATAGTCAAATTCCAAATTCTGAGAAAAAGCAAAGCCTGAAATAAGGCTTACCATTAAAAAAAGATGTTTCATTATATATATTTTAAATAAAATTGCGATTGGAAAATCCAACCGCAATTTATATATTCATTTCTTAAATTCCTATTACAATGTTTCTTTTAACCATTCAAAAAACTCTCTCTGCCACACCAATCCGTTTTGCGGATGAAGCACCCAGTGGTTTTCGTTCGGGAAGTATAAGAATTTAGTTTTTAATCCTTTTAATTTAGCAGCCTGGAAAGCTTCCTGTCCCTGCTCATAAGGAACTCTGAAATCTATTCCTCCCTGAATGATCATGATAGGTTTATTCCATTTGTCCACAAAATTACTTGGGTTGAAATCTGTATACGCTTTTGGTAGAGGTTTGTCCCACGGAGAACCTAAATCCCAGTTGGCGAACCAAAGTTCTTCAGTCGTCAGATACCAAGACTTCATATCAAACAATCCGTCGTGAGCAATGAATGTTTTAAATCTGTTATTGTGAATTCCGGCTAACATGAATACACTATATCCTCCATAACTTGCGCCTACAGCCGCCATTCTGTCTCCATCCACATAGGGTAATGTTTTGGCATAATCTGCAGCAGACAGGTAATCTCTCATGGATTGTCCTCCCCAGTCTTTGGAGATATCCTCATTCCATTTTGTTCCCCAACCCGGCATTCCTCTTCGGTTCGGTGCTACTATAATGTATCCGTTGGCTGCCATTAAAGAGAAATTCCATCTTGTGCTGAAATATTGCGTCAGTGCAGATTGAGGTCCTCCCTGACAATACAGAAGGGTTGGATATTTCTTATTCGGATCGAAATTCGGTGGATAATGGAACCAAACTCCCATTTCTTTTCCGTCCGAAGTCTTTACCATTTTAAGTTCTGTTTTTCCTTGTGACAATTTAGCGTAAGTGTCTTTATTTGCTTCTGTCACCTGCTTCATTTCTCCGTTCTTTAAGTTAACAGAAAAAAGATCCGAAGCATGGTTAATGTCTGTTCTTCCTACTAAAAGTGAACTTTTATTATCTGCAAAAATCTCATTCACATCAAAATTGCCTCTGGTGATCTGCAGAACTTTTGAGGTTTTAGGATCTAACGAGAAGAGCTGTTTCGTTCCTCTGAAAGCAGCTGTAAAATAAATGGTTTTAGAATCTCCGCTCCACAGAACATCTCCGGTAACGCTTTCATCCCAACCTTTGGTAAGATTAACGGTTTTTCCGGACTTCCAGTCCATAAGCTTGATATCATTCTTATCTGCTTCATAGCCGTCTCTTTCCATACTTTGCCAGATCAGAGATTTTCCATCCGGACTGAATTTCGGGTTTAGATCATATCCTTTATTGGTCTCTGTCAGGTTTTTAACCGTTCCGGTAGACACTTCATAGGCAAAAATATCCGTATTGGTACTTGTCGCATATTCTTTCCCGGTTTTAGGCTTGGTTACGTATAAAAGATGAGAAGAATCCGGACTCCAGATGAAATCTTCTGCTCCACCGAAAGGTCTTTGAGGGGAATCCCAGGTTTTGCCTTCCAATAGATCTTTTGCAGCGTCTGCTTTATCGGAAACATTCACTACAAAAACGTGGTTATATTTTCCTTCATTGAAGTAATCCCAATGTCTGTGGTTAAGATCTGTATAGATCTGAGCCGTAGTTTTTGGAGTATCACTATACTTATCTTTCCCCATTAGTTTTTCGACAAGAACCTGCTTACTGAAAGCGATCTTCTTCCCGTCCGGTGAAATGACAATATTATCGGCTTCCCCGATTGCATAAAATTCTGTCCAAGTTTTTCCACCATCCTTTGAAAGGTAAATATGATCTCCTTCCTGAGCATAGATCCCGTTTTTATCCCACTGGATTAATGATTTTTTACCAAGATCAATTTTGGAAGACTGACTATTGATGATATTGAGAAAATAATTCTCGCTTTTTGTTTTTTCTGTTTTCAGATCTACCTGTCCCACTTTATAGATCAGAGAAGTATGATCAGGTGAAACAGCCTGTACTCCTACTTTTTTCAAAGTCCATAGGATTTCAGGGGTCATTAACTGTTGTGCATTCATTAAGAGCGGAGCTGCCAAAGCAAGCAGACTGTACTTAAGTTTCATATTTCTTATTTAAAGATTGTCAAAGATAGTAAATGTGTGTAAAATCAGATTAAAGATTCTAAAGATTCTGTTGTGATTCTCAAATTTATCAAGAAATAAACACAATCGCCGGTCATTTCTGACCGGCGATTTTTATAGTGAATATAATTTTTGAAATTTAATCTTTATCCGAAACAAACGAATTCGCAAGGGAAGTAACAATAGAAAGCAGAATACTGAAAACAAAAGCCCATAGGAAACCGTCTACATTCATACTGTCTATAAAATAATCAGCAATAAGGATTATGATGGCATTGATCACCAAAGCAAAAAGTCCTAATGTAATGATCGTTAAAGGCAGTCCTAAAATATGCAAAACAGGTTTTACGATCAGGTTTAAGATCCCTAAAACAATAGCAAAGATGATGGCCCCTCCAAATCCTGTGAAATGTACTCCCGGTAAAATAAGGGTTAAAAGATAAGCCACAATAGCTGTTACGAGAAGTCGAATAATTAAGTTCATAGTTTTGATTTTTAATATTTATAACAATGGCTGTACAAAAGCTGTTCCATTGTCCACAAGTTTTCTTCTATAAGCCCGATCAATAGTGATTTATTTGATCTTCATCATGGTAACCAACGAAGTTGCAACATGACTTTCGGAAGTATGATCCTCACTCACCGCATAGATTTCCGTTCTCACCACACATATTTTTGCCCCTCCTTTAATTACGTATGATCTTGACACCAATGCATCCCCGATCGCGGGACGCAGATAATTTACTTTAAGTTCCACCGTAACTACATAACAGTCTTCTTCATAATGGCTTACTGCAGCATATCCTGAAGAAACATCCACAAGAGACGCGATCATTGCCCCGTTGAACATTCCGGCTTTCCTTGTCATAAGATCCATTTTCGGAATTTTCATGGAAATGAAATCTGTTTCTACTTCAAGGAGTTGTGCTTTATAAAATTTAAGCGTTTCTGAACGTTCAAAACTGTCTGTAATAAGTTTCTTTTTTTCCGGTGTCATTGTTTGATTATGATTTAAAGCAAAGATAATGAATGTAGCTTAAGAAGCCGCCTCAGGAGAAACTAGTATTTTTTAAACGCAAAGTTTAAAATTAGAAATAAAGTATTTAAGTAAGCTGAACCGTAAAATCATCAGACAGCAGCAATACCCCCTCTCCTAAACCATCAGGATGAGCATTAAAGCCTTTCAGCTTTGAAGTTTTCCCTTTCAGGATCAGATCCAAAAGCTGTTTTTCTGATAATTTCTTCCCGAAGATCTCAAATGCGACTTTAAAACTACAGTTTTTATAATCCGAACATCCTACTGCTGTTTTTCCTTTGATCAGATGACGTTCCTTACATTTTGGGCATTTTGTTTCTTCCCAGGACTGAAGTTCTTTTCTCGGGGCAGGTTCTCTTTTTTTCTTTTCCTTTACTACCGTTTCTTCCTGCAATGTGATCACCTTTCCTTTTCCGTCCACGACTTTACGGGTCAGTTCCGAAACCATCTGAATCAGTTCTTCCTTGAACTGATTGGCTTCATACTCCCCTTTTTCGATCTTTCGAAGTTTCAGTTCCCATTCCCCGGTAAGCTCCGGACTTTTCAAAAGTTCATCTTCGATGGTATCGATCAGCTGAATTCCTGTTTGGGTTGCAAAAAGATTCTTTCTCTTCTTCTCAATATATTTTCGCTTAAAGAGGGTCTCGATGATGTTGGCACGTGTTGAAGGTCTTCCTATCCCGTTATTTTTAAGTAATTCACGAAGTTCCTCATCTTCCACCTGTTTTCCGGCTGTTTCCATTGCTCTAAGCAAAGTAGCTTCCGTATAAGGTTTTGGGGGTGAAGTTTTTCCCTGATGGATCATAGGTTCATGCGGTCCTGTTTCTCCAACGGTAAATTCCGGAATGGTCTGTTCCTCTTCTTTATCCTTTTCAGACGGATCTTTTGCTTCTTTATCATATACTACCCTCCATCCAGGTTCAAGGATCTGTTTTCCACTGGTTTTAAAAGGGATCGTTCCTACTTTCGCTTCCACCAATGTATTTGATATCTTACATTCCGGGTAAAAAACAGAAATAAAACGTTTGGCAACCAGATCATAGATCAGTTTTTCCTCCTTACTTAAATTCCTTGAAGGTGGAACCTCTGTAGGAATGATCGCATGGTGATCGGTCACTTTTGAATCATCAAAGACAGCTTTGGACTTGGGAATAGGCTGTTCCAGTAAAGGAGAAACCAACTCCTGATAGAACGACATGCTTCTGAGGATCCCGCCCACTTTTGGATATAAACTTTCCGATAAATACGTGGTATCTACACGCGGATAAGTCACATGTTTCTTTTCGTAAAGGCTTTGAATATAATTCAGTGTATTCTCCGCAGAATACCCGTATTTTTTATTGGCTTCCACCTGAAGTCCGGTAAGGTCAAAAAGCCTTGGATTTTTTTCTTTTCCTTCTTTAATTTCGAATGAAACGATCTCAAAAGGATTTACTTTCAAATATTCTAATCCTTTCTCTGCCCGATCGAGGGTTTTCAATCGGTCGATTGCAGCATTAAAGATCACCTCTCGGTATTTGGTCTTAAGCTCCCAATATTCTTCAACGGTGAAACTGTCGATCTCTTTCTGACGCTGAACCAGCATGGCTAAAGTCGGCGTTTGAACCCTCCCGATGGAAAGCATCGCTTTATTTCCGCCAAATTTTTTGGTATACAACCTTGTCGCATTGATTCCGAACAACCAGTCTCCTATTGCTCGGGCATTA
>JAFAAJ010000254.1 GCA_023426625.1 Bacteroidota bacterium | reverse complement strand
CTCAAATGTACCATTGTCGGTATTTTTGGTATTTCTTTCCAGATATTCTTCTGTGATAATGAAGGTGTTGTCCTTATTTAATGTTAAAGAAGTCTTTATTCCCGGACAATCTGCGCAAGGCACAGTTGCTTCATAAGTTCCTGACCAGTCAAGAGAATTTTGGGAATTATCAGCCTGAGCAGCTACTGCTGTACTGTCTACAGAAATGGTATCTATCGGAGTCTGAATCGCCATCGGGTCGGTTTTAGGATTGGTGGTTTCCGTTGTGGATTTCTCTTTTGAACATGACATTAAAACAACAGACATTACGATTCCTGACAAGAATATTCGTTTTTTCATAATTAATAAATTTAAGATGGTTAAAGATATAACGGAATTTGTAAAAGTATATTACACCTTCCGGGACATTTGTAATCGCCGGTTTTATTTTTTCTTTGTAAATTAGGGCAAAATTTTGATTATGACAAAAAAGATACTTTTATCTGTATTTCTTTTGCCGGCAGCAATGGCTTTTGCACAGCAATATGGAGGAATGTGGATCCCAACAGAGCTTAATGAAAAGGAAATGAAAGATCTGGGAATGAAAATCTCTGCTAAAGACATCTTCAATCCCCAAAAAGCAAGTATAAAAGATGCTGTAGTACAGTTCAACGGAGGTTGTACCGCGGAGATCATTTCTCCTAAAGGGTTATTATTAACCAATCACCACTGTGGTTACGGGCAGATCCAGGCTCATTCCACGGTTGAAAATGATCTTCTTACCAATGGTTTCTGGGCTAAAAACATGGGCACAGAACTTCCTAATCCCGGTGTAACCGTAGATTTCATCGTAGACATCAAAGAAGTTACTAATCAAATACTGGAAGGAACTGCGAATCTTTCCGAACCTGAACTTTCAAAAAAGATCAACAGCAATATCGAAAACTATAAAGCTTCACAAAAAATAGAACCTTATCAATCTGTTTCTGTGAAATCCATGTACTATGGAAATAAGTTTTATGCTTATACCATTGAAACATTCAAAGATGTGCGTCTTGTAGGAGCACCGCCGCAAAGCATCGGAAAATTCGGAAGTGATACGGACAACTGGGTTTGGCCAAGACATACGGGAGATTTTTCAATGTTCAGAATCTATGCGGATAAAAACAACAAACCCGCAGAGTATTCAAAAGATAATGTACCTTATGTACCGAAGCATTACCTTCCGGTTTCCATTAAAGATAAAAAAGAGAATGATTTCACTTTTGTATTCGGATTCCCGGGAAGAACTACGGAATATCTTCCGGCAATTGCAGTGGAAAAGATCATGACAGAGATCGATCCTGCAAGAATTGCGGTACGTGATGTAGCCTTGAAAACATTGGATGAAAAAATGCGTGTAGATAACGCAACACGAATCCAATATGCATCGAAATTTGCATCTGTAGCCAACTACTGGAAAAAATGGATCGGTGAGGTGGAAGGATTGAAAAAATCTAAAGCAGTTGAGAAAAAAACATCTTATGAAGCATCTTTAATTGCTAAAAATCCTGAAATCAAAACCACTATCGATCAGTTAAATAAATTATACAAAGATCAGGCTCCTTACGCTTTGAATAACGCTTATTATTCTGAAGTGGTGAGAAATGCGGAAACTTTATATTTAGCCAATCTTTACTCGAACTATGTAGCGGCTGTAGAAGCCGGGAAAATAGATCAGAAAGGTCTAGCTTCTTTCAAAAACAGACTGGCTTCTTTCTACAAAAATTACAATGCTGAACTTGATGCAAAAGTAACGGCAAAATTATTGGCTTTATATGCCAATAAAACAACTCCTCAGTTTTTACCGGCAGGATTCGATAAGTATAAGAATGACGCTCAAAACATCCAGACTGTAGAGGAAATCTCCAAAAATTCCATCATTACAGGAAGATCGAACATTAATGGTGCTTCCTTGGCACAGGATATTGATAAGGCATTTTCCAATCAGGACGAATTGGTAAAAACTTTAAAGAAAGACCCTGTTTATCTGTTATTCCAGAATTTGAGAGAGACTTACATGAAGACTGCAGATCCTCAATATACAGAGCTTCAGACCAAGATCGATGCATTACAGAAAAAATTCATGGCACAGCAAATGACAACGGATAAAGACAGAAAATTCTTCCCGGATGCCAATTCAACGCTTCGTGTAACGTATGGAAAAATCAAAGGTTCTACTCCAAGAGATGCAGTTTCTTATGACTATCAGACCCATTTAGCTGGAGTGATGGAAAAATACGTTCCGGGAGATTATGAATTTGATGTTCCTAAAAAGCTGATCGATCTTTACAATAAAAAAGATTTTGGAGTTTACAAGGATCATACAGGAGACGTTCCGGTAGCCTTTACTGCAACCAACCATACAACAGGCGGAAACTCCGGAAGTCCCGCATTGGATGCCCATGGAAATCTTATCGGATTGAATTTTGACAGACAATGGGAAGGTACCATGAGTGACATCAATTATGATCCTCGTTTCAGCAGAAACATCATGGTGGATACAAAATACATCCTTTTCGTGATCGATAAATATGCCGATTCAAAATGGCTTATCGACGAAATGAAAATTGTAAAGTAATTCAATTTTACATGATAAAATCTATTTAACTTAGATTTGGGATTAAACTCGTTACGTCAGTTCGAGTAATTTTTCGAAATGAAATGGAGAAATGTATCAAGAACTTTCAGAATAGATTTCTCGATACGATTTTTCAAAATCTACCCGAAATGACGATCAGCCAAAACAATAACCCAACCTGAGTTAAATAGATTCTTTTTTTATTCAAATGAAGGAAAAGATCATCAGCTTACTGGCTAAGTTTGAGAATGGAAATATAGAAAATACGTTTCCACTAGGCTACTCCCTGCCTGTTTATCATAGCGTTTCTGATGAAAACCTTCCTCACATCAAACATATCATCCAATACAAGAATACCCGACAATTTGAGAGGGATCTGGATTATTTCTCCCGATATTTTCAGTTTGTGACTTGGGATGAATTCAAAGATTATGTGAAGGGGAAATTTACTCCGAAAAAGAAGATCGCTTTACTTACTTTTGATGATGGTTTCAGGGAATTTTATGATGTTGTGGCTCCTATTCTTGAAAGAAAAGGGATTTATGCCGTTAATTTCATCAATCCTGCTTTTATTGACAATAAGAATCTCATGTTCCGCTGTAAAGCAAGCCTGACTGTGGATCATCTGGAAAATCATTCTGTAAATCCTGAAATCTATACCCTTCTAAATTCTCAAACTCATTCACAAGAGGAAATAAAAAAAGAAATTCTAAGGATCAGCTATTTGAAAAAGGAGCTTCTTGATGAGGTTGCTGAAAAAATGGAACTCGATTTTACTGCATTTTTAAAGGAACAAAAACCTTACTTATCCTTTGAGCAATTGCAAACATTGTCAAAAAAAGGATTCGGGATCTCTTCACACGGCTGGAACCACCCTCTTTATCACGAATTATCCATAAATGAACAACTGGATAACACCCGAAAAAGCATGAATTACGCAAAAGAAAATGACTTTTTGTATGACAGTTTTGCTTTTCCCTTCACGGATTTTGGTGTTAAAAAATCGTTCTTTGATGCTTTATTTGAAAATGAGGAAGTATTTTGTAGCTTTGGGAGTGCCGGAATTAAACTTGACAGTATAGAAAGGAATTTTCAAAGAATTCCAATGGAAACGGGAGAAGATACGGAGACCATTTTGAAGAAAGAAATTGCCTATTTTAAGTTTAAAAAGCTTTTAAATAAAAACAGGATCGTAAGAACATGATACATTTAAAAATATTCAACAAAAAACAGCTTGCGGAATTTGTATCATCCGGAGAATTTAAAAAATATGATTTTCTTCCTATCACTGAACACAGGGCGAAGTCGCAGATCAGAAATCCAAAGGCAAATGATGAGCAGACTTTACTTATTTTAGCTTTTGAAGAGGAGAAACTGGCAGGATATATCGGTTGTTTTCCAGATAATTTTAAAATTAATGGAAGAATTTACGGTTACGCTTGGTTAAGCACCATTTTTGTGAGCAATGAATTCAGGGGAAGAAAGATCGCTCAAACATTATTGAACAAAGCTTTTGAGGAATATCACGGAAATATTGCTCTTACGGAATTTACCAAAGAGGCGGAAAGCCTTTACAATAAGACAGGTGTTTTCGAGTACATTCAACCGAAAAAGGGAAAAAGATATTATTTCCACTCGGACCTATCAAATATAATCCCCGCAAAAAAGCCAGGAACAAAATTTTTGAAACCTTTTTTCCAATTTATAGATTTTACAGCCAATACTTTCATCTCCATTAAAAATAATTTTGCAGGTAAAGCCGGTATTCATGTTCATATTCTTCATAAAATAGACGCTGAAAGTGCTGAATTTATTTCTGGTTTCAAATCTAACAGAATTTCTGATGAGATCAATTGGATCATAGAGAATCCGTGGGTTTTGGAAGGTAAAAAAGCGGATGAAAATTACCTATTTTCGAGTTTCTCGGAAATATTCAGGTATTATTGGGTTAAAATTTATGATGAAAATAAAACTTTAATCACCTGTTCGCTTTTATTGCTTCGGGACGGTCATCTTAAAATTCCTTATCTGTTTTCAGACCGTGATTTGGGAAAATTCACTGATTTCCTAGGAAATTTTATCAGAGAAAAAAAAATAAAAACATTAACCAGCTATCAAACTGAACTTAACGAAAAGATCAGATCATCTAAAAGTTTTCCAAAGCTTCACGAACGTGATTTTGAAAGAAGGTATATGTTCCATCAGGAACTTATCCGTCATCTTCCGAAGAATTTCAATCCTGATTTTCAGGATGGAGACGGAGACTGTTCTATGACATAAAAAAAAATCTTGATCAGAGGGGCTCTGATCAAGACTAAAGGCATAAAATCTTTGTGGTGGGATTAATGATCCTTAATCTCTTGCATATATTAATTTGTGTTTTTTGGTGAGTGTCGCAAGAGTAGTTAAAGACCTCATCATTTGTGTATTGCAAAGTAACAACATACTGAAAACAATTACCAGAATTTCAAATAGATATATATCGACAAGTCTATAGATATTTTTCTATAAAAAAGAGATTGTCTTAATACCCGAATATTTCTTCCAAACTTAATTCCTGAAAACTTCCCATTGTATTCACAGCATCCATATTCAGGTTTTCTCTTTTACCGATGAGTGCCGTATTGAAATGTAAAGGTTTTATGGAGGTTTGATAAAATTCTTTAATATCTTCAAACCTCAGATTCCGGATCTGTTCGTAGATATCTTTTCTGAAATCATGTGAAATACCCAGTTTTTTCAACCTTAATGTATTAAAAAAGATATTGGTTCTTGTGATCCTTGTTGAAGCAATTTGTTTTAAAGCCGCATTCTTTGCATTCTCAAACTGAACAGGGACTTCAGGAAGTTCATTCATAAGATCATTCATGGTATCTACTGCAATATGCAGTTTATCCGGCTGTGTTCCGATGTAAGTAGTGACATAATCAGGATGTTCCAATTCGGCTCCTGTTGCATAAGAAACGTAAGCGGAATACGCCAGACTCTTACTCTCACGGATCTCCTGAAATACGATGGATGACAAACCTCTTCCGAAATACTCATTGAAAACATTCACTTTTCCGAAATTACGGGTATCTACATTGTTTCCTTTCGCTATTTTGCTCATTTCGGTCTGCACCATATCATAATCCACAAAATACACATGTCCGCCGGTTTCAGGTTCAGGATAAATTTTAGGTTCAGGGATCACAAGACTTGCCATTTCCACATATTGGTCCATATAACCTTTGAAGTTTTCAGGATCTTTTCCGTAGAAGAATATTTCATACGGATAACTGAATATTTTTTTCATTCTGTCCGTAAACTCTTCTACCCTGCTGTTTTGCAGTTGTTCTTTAGAGATCACATCTGTATAACGTGAAATTTTCCCAAACTTGCTATAGTTCGTTAATGCCGTCATAATACGGTTTTTATCCTTTTTTATGGCTGCTCTGTTTTCCAAAACAGTTTCTACAAACTGGTTGTAAATTTCCTGATCAGGTTTCACATCATGCAACCAATGTTGAAGGATCTCAACTCCTTTTTCAATATTTTCTTCCAGACCACTTAATGAAATCACAAGCTGATCTTTTGTCGTTTTGAAATCATTGCTGATCCCTATTTTAAAGAACTCTTTTTTCAAATCTTCCGGAGAAAATCTGTCTGTTCCTAAATATTGAAGGATTTGCGTTGAAATTCCCAAATCTCTGTCATGGTCGCTTCCCA
>JAFAAJ010000202.1 GCA_023426625.1 Bacteroidota bacterium | reverse complement strand
TAGTATTGGGTGGAGGAATTTACGGATACAAAACGTATTCTTATGGACAAACCCATGAAGAAACGGATGATGCACAGATCGCTTCCAATATGGCTCCCGTGATTTCCAAAATCTCCGGTTATGTAGCCGAAGTGAGAGTGAAAGACAACCAATTCGTTAAAAAAGGAGATACACTGGTTATTCTGGACAACAGAGATCAGAAAATGGCTTTGGAACAGGCGGAAGCAGCTTTAGCTACAGCAAAAAGCAATATTTCAACGGCAAAAGCAACCACAACAGCGACTTCCAAAAATATCAACACTTCGGAAGCAGCCGTTGCAACAGCCAATGCACAGATAGAAGCAGCCAAAGTAAATGTTTGGAAAACGTCTCAGGATCTTAAAAGATATGCAAATCTTGTAAAAGACCATTCGATCACGGAACAGCAGTATGAACAGGCTTTAGCAGCGAAGCAAACAGCAGATAAGCAGTTGCAGGTTTTAATAGACCAGAGAAATCAGATCGCTCAACAGACGAATGTTGCCTCATCACAGACTGAAGCAAGTTCTCAGCAGATCAGCGTAGCAAGTTCAGTGGCAAAACAAAGGGAAGTGGATGTTCAAAACGCCAGATTAAATTTATCTTATACCGTAATTGTTGCACCGGAAGACGGATTTGTAGGAAAAGTTCCTATTCAGGCTGGACAGTATTTACAGGCGGGAGCACAATTATTCAGTTTGGTTAAAAATGACCAGAAATGGGTAGTCGCTAACTTTAAAGAAACTCAGTTGAATAAGATGGTTGAAGGACAAAAAGTAAAGATCGAGATCGATGCTTTTCCTGATAAAGAGTTTGACGGAGTAGTGGCTTCATTCTCACCGGCAACAGGAGCTACGTTCTCTATCCTTCCTCCGGATAATGCAAGTGGTAACTTTGTGAAAGTAGTACAAAGACTTCCTGTAAAGATTGATTTCGTAAATCTTGATAAAACGATTGCTCAAAAACTGAGAACAGGAATGAACGTAAAAGCAGAGGTTTCGCTTAACTAATATTAAATTTTTGAAAGTCAATTACTTCGTATTAATGTGAATCAGTTACAGTCAATGCAATAACTGTTTAATTCATTATCGCTTGCGAAGCAAACATCAATGTTGACTTTTATACGGAAAAAAACTTATGCAAGATTCATTAGTAGAATACGGAGCCAGAAGGGTGATTATTACCATTACAGCCATTCTTTGTGCTTTGCTTGAGATTGTGGATTCCACGATCGTAAACGTAGCCCTGAATGAGATGAAAGGGAATTTGGGAGCTACACTTTCGGAAGTGGGGTGGGTGATCACGGCGTATGCGATCGGTAACGTTATTATTGTTCCGATGACAAGCTGGCTTTCACAACAGTTTGGGCGTAGAAATTATTTTGCGGCTTCCATTATTATATTCACGGTATTCTCATTTCTTTGCGGAAATGCCACGAATATCTGGGAACTGGTATTTTTCAGACTGATGCAGGGAATTGGAGGAGGAGCATTATTGGTAACTTCCCAAACCATCATCACCGAATCTTATCCGGTGGAGAAAAGAAGTATGGCACAGGCTATTTACGGACTGGGAGTAATCATTGGTCCTACACTGGGTCCGCCATTGGGAGGATATATTGTGGATAATTACAGTTGGCCATATATTTTCTATATTAATATTCCGATCGGGATTGCGGCTACTTTAATGACATTACAATTTGTCAGAAGTCCGAAATACGCTGAAAAACGCAAAGTTTCAGATGTAGACTGGATCGGAATTGGTTTATTGGCAGTAACGGTAGGTTCATTGCAGTTCATTCTGGAAAGAGGGCATGAAGAAGACTGGTTTGAAAGCGGAATGATCGTAGCCTTTACAACAGCAGCCGTTTTAGGATTTATACTATTCCTTTGGAGAGAACTTACCTTCAAATATCCGATTGTAGAACTCAGAGTATTGAAAAACGGAAACCTGAGAATCGGAACTATAATGTCATTTGTTCTGGGATTTGGTTTGTATGGTTCTACTTTCATTGTTCCCTTGTACACGCAGAGTATTTTGGGATGGACGGCACTTCAGTCGGGAGCATTGATGATTCCGGCGGCTTTAACGACCGCTTTCATGATGCCAATTATTGGGAAATTGCTTACTAAAGGAGCAAAACAGCAGATCTTAGTCGCATTGGGATTATTTATCTTCTTTATATACAGTTTCTGGGGATATAAAATTTTAACACCGGATACCAGTAAAGATGCGTTTTTCTGGATGCTGATCGTGAGAGGAGCTGGTTTAGGATTGTTGTTTATCCCGATTACGTCTCTTTCTTTAAGTACATTGAAAGGTCAGGAAATTGGTCAGGGAGCAGCTTTTACGGGAATGATGAGACAGTTGGGAGGCTCTTTCGGGATTGCAGCCATTACCACATTTATTGCCAATGAAAGTCAGAAACACAGAGTAAACCTGATTTCCCATTTGGATAGCAACAGCTTTGATGTACAACAAAGACTGAACGGATTAAAAGCCAATTTCATAGCAAAAGGAATGACCCCGGAAAATGCACAACATTCGGCATATAAAATTCTGGACCTCTCTGTCACCAAACAGGCAGCCGTATTGTCTTATATGGATGTATTTCTTTACCTGGGAGTGATATTTTTGATATGTATTCCGTTTATTCTCTTCATCAAGGAAAGAAAAAGCAAACAAAAGCTGGATTTAAGCGAAGCGATGCATTAGATATTTAAACGACCTCAGAGAATTTCTGAGGTCGTTTTCTATTATTGTTTAGTAAGAACTATTTCTTCAGGTAATGGCTCTGGAAAAGGATCAGCATCATAATATGGGCAATCAGGAGTAATAATATCTGTAGTATCTATGAACTTCCAGTTCAGTTTTGTTTTTGTAGAATCAGTGAAGTTTATATAAATATCACCTGTTATAAAACAAATATCACTATCAACATACCATAATGAATATTTATCATCTACTTTCCTGAATCTTCCGCCTTGTACTTTAGCTTTATTATCAGAAATAAGAGTATTATCAAATAAAATCAAACCATTAGGATCCATAACCTTAAACTTTGCTATTAAAAAATCTCGATAATATTTAAAATCTTCATCATATTTATTGGTTATTTTTTTTAATATAATGAAAATAGTTTTACTATTCCAAGTTCCCTTCCAAGTTCCCTCATAGTATTGAAGTTCATTATTAGTATCTTTTAAATATGAATTTGCAGGAAATTCAATGCCATAAGTTCTTAATGGATAAGTTTGTGCATTACATGAAAAAGCACAAAATAATAGTATTGAGAATAAAAATATTTTTTTCATAATTGTGTCTGGTATAAAAGCCTCCGAAGAGGCTCTATATTACTGTTTTGTAAATACCAAATTAGGCACTTTAGGAAGGTAAATCGTAGTATCTGCACCGTTGGGACAGTTAAAATTTGTAAGGATCACACCTTCTGGTCGGTAATTCCACTTGATATGTGTGGCATCTACAAATTGTAAACTCACATCTCCCCAACCATATCTGCAATCTCCCCCTTGATATATAAATGATACAAGATTTTGATTGGGAAAAGTTCCAATGCTTTTTATTCCCGATTGAGCTATAGGTAAATCCATAGTACTTTTTATTATTGTCCCTTGACCATTTTTTATGCTATAGCGAATAAATAGTACATCTTTATAATAAATATTTGTTCCTAATTTACTATAATAATGATCAATTTTATCAACTTTAATGGTAATCTCTTTATTATCAAATATAGCTTTCCAGGTTCCAACAAAAGGTAATAATTCATTATTTATATCCTTTAAATAAGAGTAATTAGGCACTGCCTCATAATCTGTATTTAGTGGATAAGTTTGCTGTGCTTTACACGAAATAGCCAGTAAAAATAATGTGATTAAAAATATTTTTTTCATAATTGTGTCTGGTATAAAAGCCTCCGAAGAGGTTTTGTTTATTGTTTTGTGAAAATTAAGTCTTTCGTCTCAGGTAAATAGATAGTTGTATCTAAAGTTGGAGGACATTTTGCTGCTGTTGTAGTAATATCATTGGGACGATATTCCCAAGAAATTTGGGTT
>JAFAAJ010000142.1 GCA_023426625.1 Bacteroidota bacterium | reverse complement strand
TCGGGATTTAACCAAATACGCATCGCATATCTTCTGCTTCCCAAAATCTGAGATTTTGCAATTCCGTGGATACGGTTTATTTCAGGGATAATGTTTACCGTTGCATAGTTGTAGAGAAACTTCTCGTCCATGCTTTTGTTGGTACTGTACAGGTTAACGTACATCAACATACTCGGCTGAATCGGGTTTACCACAACTCCTTCTTTCTGAACTAATTCAGGAAGCAAAGGCATTACCTGGTCTACTCTTGTTTTAACCAAGACAACTGCTTCATTGGGATCGGTTCCCGGATCGAAAATAACGTTTACGGTTGCTTCACCGGCACTTGTTGCATCAGTGGTAATGTATCGCATTCCCTGAACCCCATTGATCGCGTTTTCAATAGTAATTAATGAAGATTTTACCAAAACATCGGCACTTGCACCGGGATACGCAATCGTAACAGCAACAGTAGTCGGGGCAATTTTAGGAAACTGCTCCGTAGGGAGCTGCTTGATGGCGAGACCTCCGACAAACAAGATAATAACCGATATCACAATGGAAAATACCGGTCGGTGTATTACTTTTTTAAACATAATCTTGCTTTTTAATTACTCGGCATACAGATCCAGATTCGACATTACTTTTTCAGGCTTTTGGTATCTTGAATTGATCTTCTGGTTTTCCTGAACCATTCTAAGACCTTCCAAAAGAATTCTTTCATCTTTACCTAAACCTGAAGCTACAACATACAGATGCGGCAATTCGGCAGCAATTTTTATTTCTCTTGCTTTTACTTTATTATCTTTAGTAATAACATAGACATATTTTTTCTCCAATTCTTCAAAAGTAGCTTTCTGAGGGATCATTAAAGCATTTTTATAAGGAGAAGTGATGATGATATTTCCGGTTTCTCCATATCTCAGCAGACCATTTGGATTTGGGAATGTTGCTCTGTAGGCGATATTTCCTGTTTCATTATCAAAATCAGATTCAATGGTTTCTACGACTCCTTGCTGAGCAAATTCTTTCCCGTTTGCCATTCTCAAGCGAACGTGCATCGGATCATTATTCTTTCTTTCAGTCATCTGATTCAGATATTCCGCTTCGGGAACATTGAAATACACCCACATTTTACTGTTATCGGAAAGTTCCGTGATTAGTTCTCCTTCATCTACCAAGCTTCCTTTTCTTACATGCAGCCTGCCGACAATTCCGGTGAAAGGTGCACGAATTTCCGTGAAGCCTAAGTGAGTATTCGTGGAGGCAAGTTCTGCTTTTGCTTTTTCGTACCTTGCTTTAGCCTTTGCCATTTCCTGAGGAGCTACAATATTCTTGGCAGCAAGATTTTTGGTGTTCAGATATTCAATTTCGGCATATTTTGCTTCTGCTTTTGCACGATTTACATCAGACTCATAAAGGTTAGGCATGATTTTAAATAAAAGCTGTCCTTTCTGAACATACTGTCCTTCATCCACATAAATTGTCTGAATATATCCCTTTTCCTGTGCACGGAGCTCTATATGGTTGACAGAACGGATCTGCGCTACGTAATCTTTATCGATTATAGTATCTTTTACAAGAGGGCTTGTGACATTGAAAGACGTAGCTTCTTTTTTTTCTTTTTTTTCAGAATTGCAGCTTAAACATAAAAGAATAAGGCACAGGTTTATATACATGAGACTTTTCTTGACCATGATATTTTTATAATATTAAATTGAAAAATGAGTTTTATGTTTTCAGCTTATAGCTAAAAACGTTGATGTTTTCGAAAAAACATTAAAAAATCACAGTCGGATGACCCTGTACTGGATGTACAGATCATCATACTCAAAGATTGAATGCCCTGAATGAGCTAGTGAAACAGCATTTTGTTTATCGTGAAATGTAGTGATAAATCCGGAAATTAATCCCCAGAAATTGGCATTAAAGATGGCAAGATCCTGAGTTGATGAAGTTTCAAACTGATCGTCATTTTCACGGTCACTTTCGGAAAGGTCTGCACAGATTTTACTGTAGGTGGGAGGACTGATGTCATATACGTAATCTTGCTTACGTTCCTTGAAATATAACAATGACTTCTCAGAACTGTCATCATTTTTAGCACGAATATCTGTTGTAAAACAGATACTTTCATCCCCTACAGACAGATATTGCTGAAGCTGCCCATGATACCATCCTAAAATGGTTAACAGAGCGAATGACAATCTGCATAGATATTGATAAAACGTACCCATCATTGAAGATGCAAATGTAAGTAAACTTCAAAATGAATACAAATAATACTGATTAAAAAGTATTAAACTTGAGAGAGCCCAGAATAGATAGTAAAATTGAGCATTATATTCAATGATTATTAGACCTTTAAAATTTTAAATTATCCATCTTCTCACTAACAAATTCTAAAAACACAAAATACTATAAATCAATATTTTAATTACATGAATCCAATTTATTTCATATTTTATTTTGGTTTTACTTTTTTTAGTTAAAAAAACTCCCTATATTTGCACCCGCAAAAACGAAGTAAAATCGTTAAGAATTTACCTAGTTTCGGGGCGTAGCGTAGTCCGGTCATCGCGCCTGGTTTGGGACCAGGAGGTCGCAGGTTCGAATCCTGCCGCCCCGAC
>JAFAAJ010000125.1 GCA_023426625.1 Bacteroidota bacterium | reverse complement strand
GCTGGATAGAGCATCTGCCTTCTAAGCAGACGGTCAAAGGTTCGAATCCTTTCGCGCTCACTATCTGAAATGAAGTCTTTACAGCAATGTAGAGACTTTTTTTTATTTTTACTCAGGTCAGGCATGCTAGTAAAAAGGATTTAAAGCTATTTTAATAAAAATTTAAACTCTCCTACCCTTTCAACAATACATCAAACAAAAATTTACTATTATAAAAATCTCTAAAACCAAAACTAGTTCTGCTACAAATCAGAAGGGTATTGCCAAAACTAAATTAGGTTTCTCATTCTGAATAAAACCAGAGTTCTCGAAACATAGCTACTGTAAAAATATTTTATTCTATAAATAATCTACATTATAACAAATATTTCATAATAACATGAAATATATATAAATAATTTATCTGCTTGTATTTTAAATTACGTAACCTACACTAAACATGCTAATTAACATAATAATTTTTTTCCCATTTCATTGATTTATATTTATATATTAGCTACTCAAATTAAAATTTATTGCAATCATGAAAAAACTATTATTTATTGCTATGTTTGGTGTAGCAGGTTTAGCAAGTGCTAATGGAAATATGGAAAAAAAGGTAAATTCTAAAGGAAAAAAAATTACAGTTGTAAAGAAAGCAAAGAAAAAATTACAAAAACAATGTATAACTGTAGCTGTAACTTGTACTACAGCGTATACTTGTCAGGATTGGAGTGCTGATCAATGGCTGAACTGGGCATCTCAAATTCAAAGTAATTATTGTATGATTGATAGCCCATTTACTCCTTAATTATACTTCTACTTAATATAGAAGTTTAATCTATTAATAATCAAGGAACCACTCGAGAATAGATTTTTGAGCGGTTCTTGTAATCAAAGAATTATGAAACTTAGAAAAAAACGAATTTTAGCAATTATATTTATATTAAACTTTTTCTCGGTATCGTTTTCTCAAACCATTGCTAATGGTGATTCCTTACGAGGGGCATTTACATATTTAATGCAATACAAACCCAACAAACTAAGTCCAGAGTATGTTATTAAGGAACTTTACTCATTGCAAGTAAGTGATAAGAGAGCTTTTTTTATTAGTGAAAATAAATTAAAATTCGATTCAGCTTTTACAGCACAATATAAAAAGAACAGTTCTACTGTTGATTTGAGAAACATGCCTGTTTCAAGGTCTAACTTTTTAATTATCCAAACAAATAACAACTCACAATTTTACGAGGCAATAGGAATGGCTATGCTATCATATAATAGCCCTATAATTGATAACTGGAAACTTGTTGATGAAACCAAAGTAATTAATTCTTTTACTTGTAAAAAGGCAGAGGTACGTTATAAAGGAAGAGATTGGACCGCTTGGTATTCAACAGAAATACCTTTTCCGTATGGTCCCTACAAATTTAGCGGTCTCCCGGGTTTAATTGTGAAAATAACAGATAAAACTGGGGATTATGATTTTGAGTTGGTAAAATCACTCCCAAGTAATAAGTTAAAGGGAAAAATTATAACAATAAACAAATCAAGATATCAGAATGCTAAGTTAGTTACAAAAGAGGAATTTACTAAGGCGAGGACTAACTTCAGAGAAAATGCTAAATACGAACTGGAAAGCATGGGCACTGTATTTTCTGATGGACAAAACAAACAAAAAATAAATGAACCAGATAAAAAAGGATATAATCCTATTGAATTAGAGTAGTGAGAAAGTAGAAATTTAGTCCTAACCTCAACTTACCTTTTGCTTTTGATAAGACACTATAAATCATTATTTTAATATATTAAACTAAAAAACTACTGTAAATATACAGTAGTTTTCAACAAGTAATTATTTAAGTTTAATTATTCTTCAGCTTAAATTTTTTCGTTATTTTTCAAGCAGCAAGCTCACCCATTCCTCTCGTTGAAGTTGTTTTTTCAGTTCCAAACCGCTTTCTTTACAAACTTCCAAAATATCATCCACATCGAAGAAACATAATCCGGAAAGCAATAACTGTCCTCCATCATTCAGCACAGAAACATAGGTTGGAATGTCTGAGATCAGAATATTTCGGTTGATATTAGCCAAAATAATATCAAAATTCTCATTTCCTAAATTTTCAGCAGTTCCCTGCTCAATATCCAGCTCTACTCCATTTCTTTCTGCGTTTTCTTTTGAGTTTTCCACAGACCATTCATCAATGTCAATTGCCTTGGTTTCTCCAGCTCCATTTTGTTTTGCATAGATCGCTAAAACAGATGTTCCACATCCCATATCCAGAACTTTCTTTCCATTAAAATCCATATCCATCATTTGTTGGATCATCAGGTGCGTAGTCGGGTGATGTCCGGTTCCGAAAGACATTTTAGGCTGAATGATAATTTCATGCATTCCCGGTACAGACTCATGAAACTCGGCTCTGATCAAAATTTTATCATCTATATTGATAGGTGAAAAATTCTTTTCCCATTCTTCATTCCAGTTGATATTGGGCATTTCCTGGAAGGAATATTCAATTTTCACATTTTCATTTTCAAAAACAGGAAGAGATTTCAATTCATTTTCATTGAATAATTCTTTCTGAATATACCCTAAAATACCGTCAATTTCTTCCGTGAAACTATCAAAACCTATCTCAATAAGTTCTGCCATTAATATTTCATTCCAGGGCTGAAGCGGGGAGATTTTGAAATTGAATTCTAAATAATTGTGCATTCTGATAAAATTTGGTACAAAAATAAAGTTTGTTTTCCGATTTCATGTTCTTTTCCAAACAAAGTTTATATTTGAAAAACGACCCGACATAAAAAAGCGGACTTAAGTCGGCTCGTTCATATTTGTATAATTATAACTTATGGATTTGTAGAGAAAATAGAACCATTGGCAATGAGGGCTCTTCTGTTCATTTTTAGAATATCTCTTACCCATTCTGCAAAATCTTCCGGCTGAAGCACTTTTTCAGGATTTCCATCCGTTAATCCTCCCTGAATACTCATATCCGAAGCAATGGTACTTGGCGTCAAAGTGATAACACGGATGTTCTGCTTTCTCCATTCTGCCATCATCGATTGCGACAAAGAGATCACAGCAGCTTTGGAAGCGGCATAGGCAGACATATTTCCGCCACCTTTCAATCCGGCAGTTGAAGCTACATTCACGATATCTCCTTCTCCTTTTGCTTTTAAGAACGGATAAACAGCTTTTGCCACATAATACACCCCGAAAAGATTGGTCTTGATTACCTGCTCCCATGTTTCGGAAGGCATTTCTTCTATGGTTCCGAAATTTCCGATTCCTGCATTGTTGATCAGAATATCAATGCCACCAAGCTGTTCTGCCAAAGATTCTATTCCGGCTTTTACCTGGATTTCATTATCTACAGAAAAAACGGCATAAGAAGCATTCACTCCCAGCTTTTTGATCTCTTCAACCGTCATTTTAAGGTTCTCTTCATTTCTTCCTGTGATCCCAATATTTGCTCCTTCATTTGCTAATGCTAAAGCTACTGCTTTACCTAATCCTCTTCCTCCACCTGTTACAATGGCATTTTTTCCTTTTAAATTCATATTCAGTAAAAATTTTGCAGCAAATTTACAAAACAACTTTATGAAAGGCTTTGGAATGAAAGAGATTTTTACTGCTGCGATGATTTACAATTTCTATAACAAAACCGGCAATGAAGCCGGTTCTGACGTTTGAAAGTAAGTATAGTAAAAAATGAAAGCTAAGGAATAATAATGGGCTCTTTTACCTCGAATTCTTCTGAGGCAGAAAAATGGTTTCCATACATATCTGCAACTCTCACCTCAACGGTATGTTTTCCAAGAGCCAGTTTTTTAGGAAATCCTGCTATCCAGATGTGCTTTGACATTTCGGGATTGGATGGTCTTCTTCCGGGTAAAAGATCAGACGTGACATCCCATTTGAAAACTGATAGGGCAAAGTTCGGATCTATGGCTTCATCATATTCCATGGTTTCCCATACTCCATTATCGATTCTGTATTCTACTTTGTCTTTCCTGCTTCCCATAAAGAAGTTCGCTAAAATTTTTGCCGATGTTTTGGACGGGAAAGGAATGACATCCGGAACGTACAATCTGATCTGATAATCATCCGGTTTTCCTGCTGTTTTATATCGTACTTTGTACTGATTATCCGTAAAGCTGATGAAAGAATAACCTTTTGAAGTACCATCTCTCATGGTTGAAGTTGGCAATCCTGCTTCATCCGGCGTTCCGGAGTACCAGTCACCACAGGTGGTTCCTACATTGTATTCGTGCAGATCTTTTGAACCTTTCCATCCTGCCTGTTTTCCGTAGAAGATCTGTTGCTGAATATGAGTATGCGCAGATAATATCAGTGCATTCTCAAACGGTGTTAAGAGGTCAAACAGTTTCTGACGATCTGAATTTCTGAAATTATCTTCGTTTCTATGCTCCAAAGGAATATGAAAGGAAACAACCACCAATTTGTTCTTATCTACCAATTTCAGGTCGTTTTCAACAAATTTCAACTGATCTTCACGGAAACCTCCCCAATAGCCTTTTCCATCCCTGGGATCGGGATACAGAATGTCATCAAGAACGATGAAGTGTACATTTCCATAATTGAATGAATAATTAGCCGGTCCGAAATTGAATTCAAATGTTTCATCTGAGAACATATCTTCTTTAGCATCATAATTCATATCGTGATTTCCCATCACATTATACCAAGGCAATCCGATTTCTTTCATGACATCTGCATAAGGCTTTTGAAGACTCAGATTATCACCCACCAAATCTCCCAGACTAATTCCGAGTACAGCGTTTTTCTTTGTATTCTTCACTTCATTTACAATTCCTCTTCTGAAATAATCTAATTCTTTTTCCGTATACGGTTGCGGATCTCCGAAAACAAGAATATCAAAGTTTTTGCTTTCATTTTGTTTGTTTAGAGCGAAATTAACCTCTTTCGGAAGTTCTCCTGTGGGCGGAGTTCCTTTGTATTTAAAATCAGCCGGAGAACCTTTTGGTTTGTACTGATAATAGTATTGAGGTAAATTATTATGATTCACAGGTGTCATATATCCGGAAGGTTTGATAACAAAAACCGTTTGATTCTCCTCAATCGGCAGACTGTATCTTCCGTTTTTATCTGTTAAAACTACCTGTACCCCGTTTGAAACGGCAACACCCTCAATTCCTTTTTCACGATTTTCCTTTTTCTGATTTTTGTTGATGTCTTCGAATACATATCCCGAAACGGATGTTTGTGAGAATGCCAATGCAGAAACCAGTAAGCACGGCACTAAAAATTTTATATTCATTTTAATTGATTATTAATTGTTGATATTATTGATTCCACCACATTTTGATATTGATATCATCGCCACCCATTTGCTGTACTGCCGCCTGATAATTAGCCGTATTCAGAACTTTTGGGTTGGGAGGATACATCAGTCTTTGGGGTAAATTCCCGTTATTTAACAATCCTCCATTGTTGGGTAACACAGGGAATCCTGTTCTTCTTTTTTCAAACCACTGTTGCTGATCCACAAAGAATAACGCCACATATTTCTGAAGCATAATTCTTTCTAATGTTCCGTTGTAAGCTACATTTGCATTGGCAAAATAATTTGCAGGCATTGTAGAACCCCATTGTTCAATAGCCGCTTTCACACCATTTTCATAGTACGTTTGGGCATTTCCGGGAATAATTCCTCTAAAGGCAAGCTCAGCTAATGTAAACTGTAATTCTGCATAAGGATAGATCAGAATATTCAAAGGGGCTTTTGATAAATTCTGGTTCATGTTGGAAGGTTGATATGTAAACACAGTTCCGTAAGCGTAACCGGACGGAGCACCTTTGTATCCGATGTTCTGGTTGGTTGCAATATCTTTTGCCTGGGAGAAAAACAGAGCCAAACGAGGATCATTATTCGCCTTCAATGTTTCTACAAAAAATTCCGAAGCCGCTCTTCCTGTTGTAAAATCCTGGGGTCTTGCAATAGGAGGAAGCAAGGGAGATACTCCGGTGATGTTCAGCTTTGCAGATTCACTGTTGTTTTGAAAAATAGGATAAACGGTTGGATTACTGATAATTTCCTGAATTCTTTCATAAACATCAACCTCTCCGTTTTTCTTTAAAATTCTTGTCAATAATCTTAATGAAAGCGAGTTACAGAATTTTTTCCAGTTGGTAATTCCGTTGACATCAGATTCCGCCTTGTAGAAAAGATCAGTTCCTGTAAGGGTTTTATTGGTAATGAAAATCGAATTGGCTTCTTTCAGATCATCGAGTAATTTCATGTAAATGTCTTTTTGCCTGTCGAATTTCGGCTGAGAAATGCCTTCATCCAGTCTTGAAGCTTCCGAGAACGGAATATCTCCGTAAGTATCTGTTAAATTTGAATAGATCCATGCGTTCAAAACCATAGCAATCGCCTGATAGTTTTTGTCATTTTCCAGGATCGCCGCTTCTTTCAGATCTTTTACCTGTTTCAGCCATTTGTAGCTATTGTTCCAGTAACCTGTTCCTGTATTTTCTGTTAAATAATAACGGCTTAAGGAGTTGCCTTCATTTGGAAAATCTAAAGAAACCTGCATGATATCAAAAGTGAAATCATTAGCCCGCATATAATTTACAGCTGCCATATTGTACTGGATGGGAACCAGTAGTTTGGCTGAAACAGGATCGCTAATCCTGCTTTCATCGGCATTTACTTCATCCAGGTTTCTGCCGCATGAAACCATAAAGCTGATGCTTGATATCAATAATATATTTAAAAGTATTTTTTTCATGATTTTAGATTTAGAATTTTACATTAAGCTGAATCCCCACTGTTCTGGCGGTTGGCAATTGCCCCATTTCCACACCGGGAGTGATCTGATTATCATTAAGGGTCGCTGCTTCAGGATCGAATAGCGGAAACTTCGTCCACATCCAAAGATTCCTCCCGAATAATGCTAGACTAAGATCTGTGAGCTTTAACTCTTCTGTTATATTTTTGGGAAAGGAGTAAGATATTCTGGCATCTCTCAGTTTTATAAAGGAAGTATCAAATGAATTGGTTTCTATGTTGGCGCGTCTGTAATAATCGGCATAATAGGCAGAAACTGCCACTCCTTTTGTGTTTGGAGAATAGGTTCCGTCTGCATTTTGCACCACCCCTTGTCCAATGATCAATCCGTCGGGATTATCCCTTCCAATCAAGGTGTGTCCTAATTTTCCCTGTTCACTCATTTTATGGTGAGATTGTGAATACCCCATTCCTTTATACTGTCCGTCAAATGAAAAACTTAACGTCACATTTTTATATCGGAACTCATTCTGTATCCCGGCTCTCCATTTGGGATAGGCATTTCCTATTTTTTTCATCTGAGTCGGTTTTGCAGTTAATCCGTCACTTCCGAAAACAACCTGTCCGTCCGGAGAATACATCAATCCGTATCCGTACATATCTCCCAAAGCCCCACCCACTACTGCATTATAATACACTACTCCTCCAACGCTTCCCATTGTGTATGGTTCTCCCTGAAATTCTGCCGGTAATGACAGGATTTTGTTTCTGTTCATCGACCAGTTTGCATTAACACTCCATGAGAATTTTTTGTTTTTCACAGGAAATGCATTCAGGGTCATTTCAATCCCCCTGTTTCTGATCTCACCAGCGTTGATCGTCCTCTTGCTATATCCTGTTTCAAGCAAAGCAGGAATATCCACGATCTGATCTTTTGAATTGTTCTGATAGACCGTAAAATTATAATTCAGCCTGTTTTTAAGGAAACTGAAATCCATTCCCGCTTCTATATTGGTCAGCATTTCCGGCCTCAGATCCGGATTCGGATATAATGACGGAGCCTCCACGGAGCCTGAAAACACACTATTATTATAGTATTTGATCAGTTTATAAGGATTGGTATCATTTCCTACTTTCGACCAGGAAGCTCTTAATTTCCAATAGTTGAACTGATTTGATTTTAGCTCGAAAATATCCGAAAGGATCATGGAAAGCCCGGCTGAAGGATAAAAATAAGAACGGTTATCTTTCGGAAGGGTACTGCTCCAGTCATTTCTTGCGGTAAGATCTAAAAATATTTTATTCTGATATCCCAAAGTAAGCAGCCCAAAAGCACTGTTCACCTGTTTATCTCTTGGAGTTGCAAATTTTGTAATATTTCCTATTCCGTTTGGTAGCGTATATACTCCGGGTTTGAGAAGTCCATCTGCCATATAATCATACATCGTATATTCCGAATACCGTATATTTCCACCTAGAGAAGCACTGAAATTAAAATCTTTGAAGGTATTTTTATAGGTAAACAGGAGGTCGTTATTCAGATCCATCAATTTAATATGCTGTTCCCGATACATTCCCTGAAGGTAATTAGCAGAACTCCAAGGTCTTTTCTGCGTACGTTCTTCATTCGTTAATTCCATTCCGGATCTCAACATCACTTCGAAATTTTTAGCCAGCTTATAATTAAGGTTGATGTTTCCGGTAATGAAGTTTTTATCAACACCGTTCAGCATTTCATACGCGATCATATAAGGATTATCAATAAACGAACTGAACGGATGGATCTGGTCGATCTGATATTTATCTTTTTTCCAGATCGGTTCATACCAGGCTAAATCGATGTTCGGATTCTGGAAGATCATGAAATAGGAAATCGACTGGTTGCTGTAACCTGTTGCCGGTAAATTGTCACTTTTGGTTTTGTTGTAGTTGAATTTTAAGCCTACTTTTAGTTTCTCGTTGATCTTATGATCAAATGAAAGCGCCGCATTGAATCGGTCAAAGCCCGTGTTTGGCATCATCCATTCATTCTTAAGATAAGTAAGGGATGTTCTGAAAGAAGTATTTTCATTTGAAGTTTCTAAGGAAACATTATTGGAAAATGTGGTTCCGGTTCTCCAAAAGCCTTTAATATTATCTTTATATGGTCTCCATAGCTGTCTTTCTGCACTTTGGCCCTCCAATGTGGGATCATACTGGAAGTAATACTGACCTGCGAACTTTGGCCCGAAAGCACTGCTGGTAGAACCTGTATTCACGCCATCTGCAGAAGCTCCGTAAGAGTAATAGTAGTTTCCGTTGGTATCTTTCTGCATAGTTCCCTGTCCATATTCGTACTGGTAATCCGGCCATTTCAATACGGTATCATAACTTGAGTATGAGTTTAAAGTGACCTGCAGTTTTCCTTTCTTGGATTTTCCGGATTTTGTGGTAATCATGATAGCTCCGCCTGCTCCTCTGGAACCGTATAAAGCGGCTGCAGTAGAACCTTTCAGAATAGAAACAGACTCTATATCATCGGGATTGATGGTATTAATTCCACTTCCGTAATCAATAGGCAAATCTGCTTTGGAACCTGCTCCATAAGATGAAAAGCCGGTTCCGGTTGTGGTATTGTTCAATGGAACTCCGTCTACCACGATCAAGGCATTATTTTGGTCCATATTCATGGAAATATCTCCCCGTAATTTGATGACCGAGCTTCCCAGAGGTCCCGCTCCTGCTGTCTGAATCTTCAGTCCCGCTACTTTTCCTTCCAGTGATTGTGCCCAGTTGTTGTTCTGGGTTTTCAGAATTTCTTCAGATTTAATGGTTTCTGTAGAATACCCTAAAGATTTGTCATTTCTTTTGATCCCTAAAGCAGTTACCACCACCTCATCAATGTCTTTAATAGTGTCTTTTTTGGTTTTTTGCTGAGCTGTTGCATTGACGCTGACTAGCCCTAACAAAGCCAATACCAACAACTTTTGTCTATTTCTTCGCATATTCGTTTTTGTTTATGCAAAAGTAAAATGACGTGATGAGTAAGGGTTTAACAGTATTTTAACGTTTATTCAATGTTTGTTGAATGATTTATTAAGCCATCATTAACAACAATTTCCAGCAAACTGATTCACAACAGATTAAAATCATTAATGTTTATTAATATTTAAATTAACACCATTCACATATTTACAAAACAACAAATCAATTTTCTTAAATTAACGTGAGTTCGGGATAAGGGATATTTTAATAATTGATTTTCAAAATAAAATTATTTTATCGCAAAGAGAAACAAAGAAATGTTTAATTTTTGAAACGTTTTTTGAGTTAAACAATGCCACCTCGTTTATCAAAGTAATACAAGAATTTTGTATTACTTTGATAAGTTTCACGCCTTTGTATATCTTAAATTTTTAAAAACCATGTGATTAATACTTTTGTTTAGC
>JAFAAJ010000087.1 GCA_023426625.1 Bacteroidota bacterium | reverse complement strand
CCCCCAATCCCAAGCACAATCCCAAATTCCGTAAGCTCACCAAAAGAAAACAACAAAGGCCTTTTAAGAACGAAGAAATACTTATTGCCAAAATCAGAAAAGACTACGAACAGTATAAAATACAGCCGAAGTCTGAAAACAGATTATCTGCCAACTAATTGAATTAAAGTTTTCTGAACCTTTGTCGGCGGTGGCGGATCGACTATGGGATATAAGCTCGCTTGATTTGAGCATTTAGGTGGAGTGGAGATTGACGCTAAAATGACAAGAATATATCAAACCAATCACCAACCAAAATATTTTTATCACGAAGATATCAGAGATTTTAATCAAAGAAATGACCTTCCAAAAGAATTATACGATTTGGATATTTTGGATGGTTCACCACCTTGCAGTACTTTTTCCATGTCTGGGCATCGCGAAAAAAACTGGTGAAAAGAAAAAGTGTTTAAAGAAGGGCAGAAGAAGCAGGTGTTGGATGAACTTGTATTTGTGTTTTGTGAAACGGTTAAAAAACTCCAACCCAAAGTTGTGATTATGGAGAACGTTCCGGGACTCATTGCAGGAAGAGCCAAGAAATACGCCATTGAAGTCTACGACAGGCTTAGCCTGCTTTGATACGATGTGCAAATCTTCAAGCTCAATTCTGCTACAATGGGAGTTCCACAAGCCCGTGAACGTGTATTCTTTATTGGAAGGAAGAAAGATTTAAAACGAAGAAATTTAAACCTTGAATTCAATAATCCGCCCATTCGTTTTTGAGAAATTGTGGATAGAAATTCCAGTACCCATAAGCCCCTTCGAAGATCTATTGTTAAAAGACGACCTTATGTAGAAAAAGGAGATCAGAATATGAAATTTGCCGATGCCAAATACAGGAAACTCTTAACGTATAATGCATTTTTCAGCACTTATATCTTGTATGATGATATTGTCGCACCTACCCTCATATCTTGAGGTACGACAGTCTATTATGATGAAGTCCGCAACCTTAATAATCTGGAATATATTCGTATGAGCAGTTTTCCTACAGATTTTGATTTTTGTGGGGTGGATGTTCGTTATGTCTGTTGAATGAGTGTGCCACCACTTATGACGGTAGGAATAGCCGAAGAAATTAAACGTCAATGGTTCTCTGGTTAGCACCAAGTAGTTAGAATCAAGAAATAAGACAAGAGAAATAAGAAAAAAGAGAAAAAACAAGATTAAAAATTAAATGCAAAAAACTATCAAACGAAAACTATCAAGTGACAACCAATTTATCATCTAAAACAAAAGCAAAATGAATATGGAAGAAGAGGTGAAAAAAGTCAGGAAGATTCTGTGAAAGGAATTTGATGAGATTATTCCTGATGAAACAGTAAAACTGATGATTAATTCCTTTAAACTTATGGCTAAAATAATCATCAGAGACTTTGAAAAAGAGAGCGAATAAATTTCTCTCTTTTTACTATTGATTTTGCAATAAAAAATAGGTACAATTCTTCCGAACCACTTTATTTTATTATGCTTTCAGAAGATGACCAAAACAAAAAAAATAAAAAAAAACAATCGCTCAGGCTATTTTGTAATGCCAAAGACCGATGAGGAGAGATTTTGAACCAACAGACTTAATGCTGTTATTTATGTAAGAGTATCCAGCGAAGGACAGGTTACCCACTGAAACGGATTAGAATCGCAGGAAACAGCTTGCAGGGAACGGTGCGAAAAACAACCCTGACTTGAAATTGAGGTTGTAAAGGTTTTCAGAGAAGAATGAGTGAGTGGTAAACTCATGGATCGTAAAGCCATGAACGAAGCCATCAGATATTTGGAAAAAGAAAATAAGAAGTTTACCAAAATTCACTACTTTGTAGTGACCGATGCCGACCGTATTGCAAGACCAGACGATATTGCGGAAGCCTTTACTTTAGAACAAAACATTGAGTGTCTTTGAGTTAAAATTATTACGGTGAACAACAAAAGAGATACAGAAACCGATGAATGAAAATTCCTTCAGACGATTCAATATGCCATTGCCTGACTGGAGCGTAGAAAAATCTTAAGAAGAACCATGAACGGAAGACTCAATAGTCTAAAAAAAGGAAGGCGACCTTTCACCTATCCGCCATTAGGATATATCAGAAACAGATCGGGAAATTGAGACTACGTTGATGACATAGATACCGTAAAATGACCCATCATAAAAGAAGGACTGGAACTCTATGCCTATAATCCGTTATTCAGCAAATCACAACTGCATAAATTTCGGGTGGAAAAATGACTTCAGACCAACCAAAGTAAAGGCAATTTGTATATCTCTTATATAGAAAAGACATTCATAGACTATAAACTATATTTTTATGCCGGATTTATTTACTATCCTGAACGAGGTATTGACACACCTATTCTATGAAATCAGCAGGCATTGATTTCGTTGGATACTGTAGAAAAGATAATGGAAAAGGAAACCCGTAAAAAAACAAGAGCCAATTCTCCCAATTTAGATAAAAACTTAGAACTTCATCCGCTCAAAGGTATGATTACCTGTGAAGGTTGCAAAAGGAAAGTCGGATGTTATGCCAGTAGAGGAAACGGTGGAGTGTATTACTACTATACCTGTGGAAATGGATATTGTGAGGGCAGGATCAACATCCGCAAAGAAGTAATGGAAAGTGAATTCGAGCAGTATATTGAAAAAATGAAACTGCCGAAGGAAGTATTTGATACATTCAAATCATATATCCTGAAAGAACGGGCTGAAAAGGAAAAAAGAGAAGCTAACAACATTCCGCAGATGCAGTGACAGCTCTTATCTATCAAAGCCAAAATGGATAAAATTGAACATAAGATTCTATCCGTATCCAATGAGAATCTCATTAAGAAACTCGAAATAGAATGGGCTACTCTTGAAACCTTGAAAGAGGATGTTGAGAAAAAGATGAACCGTGAAAGAAATGACAAGGAAAACTTGGAGTGCATCTTGTCGCAAACGGAATATCTATTTACAGATCCTGTGGGAATGCGGAAAAAAAGCAATTACGAGATAAGGCAGTTATTGTTTATGGTTCGGTTTGGCGGAATTCTTTATTATAAAAAAAAACAATGACTTCGAACCAACGAAACCACAGGTCTGCATTATGTTTTCTCACCGAAGTGAGGTAATAAGTTCCTATTGATGGCACAAGGGGGTGCACTATCACACCAATTCTTATCACAAAAGGAAGTTGAAACCTTCATAAACATACTCATTATGCAAAGTAATTACATCAGTGCAATACACAAGGTCAGCAAAATATATGGGTTAAAACGGGAGATATAAAACAATTCGAGGTAGGAAAAAATAGACGGAAAATCTTCTAAAATTTCGTATATAAATTATTGAAATTACAGCAAGATTTACCGTTCCAAGTCCAAATCTTCACTAATGTCTTTAGCTGTTTTTTCCAAAATACGCCAACTCCTCTCTGTATCTGAAAGCGGTTTATCTAAATTATCCAACTGCATCTGATCAATTTCTTTAGAATAATCTCTCAGGATTTGCTGAATTTCTTCCTCCTCCAAATCCTCATAACAATACAGCGTTTCGATTCCGAAATCTTTCACCTTTGAAAAGAAATCCAATGGATTGTCATATGTCAGAATTTCTTTCGCTAAAAATCTTTTAAGACTATCTTCAGATTGATTGGCGATCATCTGTAGTTTTTCTAATGCTTTTTTTTCGTTCATAATGTGATGGTTGTAAACAAATATACCCATAAAAACCATTCTTTGAAAATAGTTCTTCAATAAAAGACGAAGTGCAAAAATTCTCTTGCTTTTTTTCATTTTGTAGATATAGTACTACTCTAACCTAAAAAAAGAAAAGTTATGAGTAACACATTTCATTTCGTAAAGTACGAATTCGGAACGGTCAATGCAGACAATGATCAGGAAGCATCCCAATTGATTAACAATCCGTTTGCTCCTAAAGAAAGTAAAATCCTTGGCATCGTTTCCAGGAAAGTCGGAACCCCGGTTTTCCCGAATCTTGATCATCAGGAACTCATCGACAGGATTGTGTATCTGGAAACCGCAATCATTTGGAAAGTTGAACATTTCGAGCAGAGAGCAAAGGAACTGGAGCAGAAATCAAGTAAGGAACTTTATGACAGAAGTCTGTTTGAAAAAGCTTTGTATGAAATGATTAAAAATCACAACCGTGACGAAGGTATCACTTGGTCAACTGTTGAGGATTACCTTACAAAACTCTGTAAGAAGGATTAAAATTGAACTCCGATAGTATTTCTATTGGAGTTTTTTGATATCTCTTAAATTGTTAATTGAATTCTTTTCAATGTTCTTATTCAATAGGACTAATTTTAGTTCTGCTACTAATTTTTCACTTCTATACTTATCAAATTGTGAAATATTACTCCAATCTAGTATAAGATCATGCTTTATGTAATTTTTGATCTTGTAATCTGAAATTTTATCAGTATTGATTAATTCTTCTGCAATCCAAACTTCAGGATCTTTAGCTCTTTTATTATTATTTTCATCCCCTTGCAAAAGCTGAAGATTATAGAGGTAATTAGCCTTCCACAAATAATTCTGATCTATTAACTCATTTTTATCGTTGAATTTTGACTTTGGATATATGTGGTCGATGTGGAATGTGGAGTTTTTATAGTCCAAATGTGGATATAATATTTGTAATATTGGCAAAATTGCTGGCGAACCATATTGTAAGTCCACCATTCTTTCAATATCGTCCTCCGAAAGTGATAGAGGATGAAGAGGATTATTTGCTAACTCTAAATTAACAGCTTTAAAAGAAGTGTTCGCTTTGATTGCCTTTGCAACTATTTCAAGTTTGTTGTCTAATGAAGTAGTGAAATAGCTTTTAATTTGAGCTAGTCTTACGAATTTCAATATTTCATTTTTATCCTCTGCTGATATACTTTTGTATTTAAACAGATAGAATGCAATTGCAGAAATTATATAAGCAGAAGTCAGCCTGTTACGATAGCCAAACTCTTTCAATAAATTAATTGCTGAGTAAATCTGATTCGTAATTTCCTCCCAGTTATCTTCTATTTTGTGAATGTTGGCTTTGTTAAAATTTTTGAGAGCAAAAATATGCTGACATTCGGTAAGAATTAAGCAGGTTTTCAAAACTTGATCTCTGCCCATTACTCCAAAACCTTCATCACTTAACGAATCAACAAGTTTATTCATCAAATCTCTGATGTCAGAAGAAAAATTAGCTGTTAAAATGGACATCAATAAATCTGAATATGATAACTGAGTTCCACCACTATTAACACGGATGAAAATTTTAAGAACCTTATCTAAACTTTTTTCGGTTTCCTCGAAATATGAAATTTGTTTTTGGGTACAAAAAACATCAATGAGTTTGGCAAGAGTTCCTGCTTCTTTTGTACTCAAATTATTTTCAGTTATATAGGTAAAAACATCTTCAACTTTCATTTCTAAAATATTGCCGACCTTAAACCAATAATGGTTTTCGTCTTTAATGAGCGACTCTTCATACTTCAAAAATTGAAATTCAAAATTATCTTCGGGATCATCAAACTCTGGAATATGTTTAAGGTTCAAGTAAAGCTTTTTCTCTTCATAAGCATTTGGGTTATCAACCCAGCCTTTTTTACGTCTTAACGTTCTGCTTCCTTTTAATCCCACATACAGAGACGTAAGTCTTTGTTGCCCATCAAGGACAATATGGAGATCATTTGAATTTACCTGCTCAATATTTATTTTTACGTTATGGACTTCTCTTTCATCATACTTTTCCAGGAATTTGTAAAGCTGAAAGTTCAGTTTATCTGTATCTCCCCTATTTTCTCTATTGGTTTCAATATCTGATTTTTTTAACCTCCAAAAGAGAAAAGAACTAATTGGATAGCCTCTTAAAACAGAATCGAAAAGTTGTTCTATTTTCTTTTCGTCAGCTTTTTTAAGCCAAACATATTCTCTTTGAATATCAGGCAGAAAGTAACTTTGATTAATCTCTTGAATTACATCTTTTATAGATAGATCTTTAAATTGTCCCATGCTTTATGATTGATGTTATTTAATAACTCTCAAAAATACTTAAATTTGGAAAAATAATTAATGTGAAATTAATACTAATATTACTTTTTCCCTATGGGCTTTTATTTAGCCAGACAAAAAAAGATATTTACGATAAATTTTTGAATAATGGTGCATATAAATACTCCTATTATCATCCAAAATTTCAGCAATATTTAGATTCTGCATTAGTATATCTTCCTAAAGATTCTTTCCTGTGGCAGCAAAAGGCAATGCCATTCTTCAAAAGAAAAAAATATGAAGTTGGGATGACATATATTAATAAAGCTGTAGAGTATGATGATCATTTTAAACATTATTTAGCTTATCGTGGATTTATTAAATGCATTTTCCAAAAAGCATATAATGAAGCTATTAAAGATTTTGATATTTTAATAGATGATTATGATAAGGGAGTCATAATGGATCATTCTTATTATTTCTACAAATCTATTTGTTTATTACAGTTAAATAAACTGAATGAAGCAGAAGAATGTTTGAAAAAATCTTTTCAACTAAGTAAAAGCAGGAGGGTAGATTTACATTATTTAGAGTTATTCTATATGGGTATTATCTATTATGAAAAAGAAGATTATGAAAACGCTATTAGTCAATTTGATGAATGCCTGAAACAATATCCACAGTTTTCCGATGCTTTATTCTATAAAGCAGAAAGTTATTTTTATCTTCACGAAAATGAAAAATCTATTCCTTTATTTCTTCTATCTGAAGAGAATTTATCAAAAGGGTATACAATAAATGAAGATAATGTATTCTATGAAGAATATCCTTATCAGCTCAAAAAATGGATGATAGAGAATTATAAACAAAAATTTCAAATAAAATGAAGAGGTTGTCAAAAAGTTGGAAAACCCCTTCATTTTTATTTAATCCCATTACTAAAATATTATGTATCAAAATTTTAGCATCAGGTAATTTTCAACTTCAAATTATTACTTCTCAGCTCTATTCTTTTCATCAAAATTAATCCGCTTATTATTTCCTCGAACCTTATTATTTCCAAAATTATAAGTTACTCCAAAATTTATCCGTCTTGAATCATAGTAATTATTATAAAATTGTGTATTGTCACTAAAGAATA
>JAFAAJ010000003.1 GCA_023426625.1 Bacteroidota bacterium | reverse complement strand
ACATAAACATTCTGCATATACATAATGACCAAAGCAATGATCGCATTGGAAAAAAGCGGCAGAATATCAATGAAAAAATTCTGAACCAGTCTTGTAAGACTCTCAATCCCTCTGTCTATTCTTATTTGCAACTTTCCTGACTCATGGTTTTCATCATTGAAATAGGCAACTTTATATGTGAGGATCTTATCAATAGCTGATTGCGCTAAAACAGAACTCACATTAATTCTAATCTTTTCCCCATAAAACTTCTGTCCGAAATTGATGAAAATATTCAGTAATTCTTTTCCTAATAAAATAACCGAAATGACCACGAGAATATGAATTCCTTCTGACATCGGATGCGGAAGATGAGTAAGTTTGGTCACTTCGTCTACAGTATATTTTAACACAACAGGGTTTACCTGTGCTGCAACAGCCCCAAGAAAGGTAAGGAAAAGCGTTCCATAGATCATTAAACGATAAGGTCTGATGAATGGAATAAGCTGTTTATAAATCCCGAATAAAGTGACGGTTCTGTTAAAAGGTTTTGCCATTAAATGTATTTAACTAAAAAACGTACCGTTTCAAGATAAAAAGGTACGTTTTATTATATTTTTCAGCAAATGTTTTGTTCAGCCTTTGAACAGCTACCTCTTTATTTCAATTGTTGAAAGTAGAATATCATTCGATACAGCTGTCAGTTCTAGTGTTTTTCCGTAACAAAGTAGAGAAAAAATGTATCGAGAACTGATGTCTTATACGGATTCGGCTATTATCCTTCGTAAACGTATGTTGTAAGATAATGCAGTTCCGGCTTGCTTGCAGCTTTGGATTCTGCTTCTGCCTGTTCCAGAGTGTACTGTGAAGTAATTTCTTTCTTCTGGAATGCAAAAGAATTGTTGGCATTTTTATCCACTATATCTGAGAAAATATGTTCGATCTCGGAATTAGCCAGTGATGCAAAACTGATATCTTCAAAACCATGCATCAGTCGAAGATCATCAAAATGTGCAAAATGATCAGTAACAAACGCCTGAAGCTGATTTTTAGAATCAAAATTTCCTGCCCAGATATTGTAAGCGTATTTTTTCTTTTTAGGTTTATCCAAAATGCTCTGATAAACGAAGTTTTCTCCCAAATAAGCTTCTCTTACCTGCGGATCATTAGCCAGATCTTCCGGAAGTCCTTCTTTCAGAATCCTTCCTTCAAACATGATGTAAGTTTTATTGGTAATTGCCAACGTCTGCTGTACATTGTGGTCGGTAATTAAGATCCCAATATTTTTATCAACCAAACTTCTTACGATCTTCTGAATATCTTCAACGGCAATAGGGTCAACTCCAGCGAAAGGTTCATCCAATAGGATAAAATTTGGACTCGTTGCCAAACATCTTGCGATCTCCGTTCTACGTCTCTCTCCTCCTGAAAGAAGATCTCCACGGTTTTTACGAACATGCTGCAATGAAAATTCCTCGATCAGCTCATCACATTTGATCTGCTGCTCACGCTTTGACAGTTTGGTAAGCTGCAACACCCCCATGATGTTTTCTTCTACGGAAAGTTTTCTGAAAACCGATGCTTCCTGAGCCAGATAACCGATACCTTTCTGCGCTCTGCGGTACATAGCGTCAGAAGTGATCTCCTGTTTATCCAGGAAAATTTTTCCGGAAGTAGGCTTAACCAAACCTACGATCATATAAAACGATGTTGTTTTACCGGCTCCATTGGGCCCTAGCAAACCAACAATTTCTCCCTGTTGAACTTCTACAGAAACGCCTTTTACAACTTTCTTAGGACCATATTCTTTGATTAAGTTTTCTCCTCGTAAAATCATAGGAACAAAGATATAAATTTGTTTTGAAGTTTATGGTCTGGGTACAACCTCTGTCTGAAAATTAAAAATTACAAATAACAGGACAGAAAGACCAAGTGCAACTCCCAGTGAAACATTCAGCCAATTTTTTCTGAATGCAACAACCCTGTCAATTTTGACATAAGGTATTTAGAAATAAAGATCACTGATAAATAAATCGTAAATACGATCCAGTTTCCCTAATTTTTCATCCATGGAAAGTCATAATTCCTTTCATTGGACTTTATTTTCATTTTAGTATATCAATATAACAAAAAACAACATCCGGAGATGTTGTTTGGTTTATTTGTTTAAAATCATTGCAGCTTCCTTCGCAAAGTAGGTAAAGATCATATCTGCACCGGCTCTCTTGAAGCAAGTTAAGCTTTCAATGATGGTCTTGTCATTATCCAGCCATCCGTTCTGTGCTGCTGCTTTTACCATGGCATATTCACCACTCACATTATAAACGGCAATAGGAAGATCAATGGCTTCACGAACTTTACTCACAATATCCAGATAAGGTAGCCCCGGTTTGATCATAATAATATCCGCTCCTTCTTCAATATCCTTAAATACTTCATTCATAGCTTCACGGGAATTATGAAAATCCATCTGATACGTTTTTTTATCTTTTGGGATCTCCATAGTATCTTTCGGAGCACTGTCTAAAGCACTTCTGAATGGCCCATAGAACGAACTTGCGTATTTTGCGGAATAACTTAAAATTCCTACATCTGTAAATCCATTTTCTTCCAAAGCTTCACGAATCGCTAAAACTCTTCCATCCATCATATCACTTGGCGCTACAATATCTGCTCCAGCTTCAGCCTGCGACACTGCCATTCTGGCCAACGCCTCGTTTGTAGCATCATTCACTATTTTTCCGTTTTCTATAATCCCATCGTGCCCGTAAATTGAATAAGGATCTAGTGCCACATCCGGCATAACGATCATTTCCGGAACGGCATCTTTTATAGCTCTGATCGTATTTTGCATCAATCCGTTGCTGTTCCAGGCTTCTTTACCCGTATTGTCTTTTAAATGGTCTGATACTTTCATGTACAGATTGACAGATTTCACGCCTAAAGAAAATAATTCCTTACATTCCTTCACCGTAAGATCTATACTCCTCCTGAAAATACCCGGCATAGACGGGATTGGTTCCTCCTTGTTTTCCCCTTCCATTACGAAGATCGGCATGACAAAGTCATTGGTTGTAAGAATACTTTCTCTTACCAGACTTCTTATAGATTCGTTTACTCTCAGTCTTCTGTTTCTTGAATGTATCATTTTGGAATACTTTTTGAATATTTTTATGCAAATTTACTACAAGATTCTATAAAAACTATTGCATGTGAGTATAGAATTATTTATTTTTGTTTGTAATAATATTTCGAGAAATTAAAAATTGATGAAAAAACTTTTACTTTTATTTATATTTATAGGCGCTTTTGTTGGGTTTTCCGGCAATTTGAAAGCACAGCTAAGAGAGCCTTCCTCCGCCTCACAAAAATCTGATGACGGAGTTCTTATTGCATATCCTAATCCTGCTAAAGATTACCTGATTGTAAAAGCAAAAGATCCTTCTTTAAAAATCAGAAGTGTGATCTTCTACTCTATTTTGGGTACGCAGGTAGCCAGTTATTCGGTAAATATGAATTCAGGGGAGATCAATATTGAAAAGTTGAAACCCGGTAAGTATCTGATCCGTTACATTTTGAGTGACAATACCCAGAAGGTAACGCAGATCGTTAAACAATAATACAATCCTGATCACCATCAGGATTTTTTCTTTTAGATTAATTCTGTTTTAAATATTCCGTAACTTTCGGGATATTTTTATACTAATTATTGAAAATTCTTGAATGTTAAAAGCTGAACACATTACAAAAACCTACAATGCGGGGAAAAAAGTAGCATTGGATGATTTCAGTATACATGTCCCGAAAGGGAGTATTTACGGGCTTCTTGGCCCCAATGGAGCAGGAAAAACTTCATTTATCCGTATTATCAATCAAATTACACAGGCGGACTCCGGAAATGTATTCATCAATGGAGAAAAGCTTAATCCCAATCACATCCGCGATATCGGTTACATGCCTGAAGAAAGAGGCTTGTACAAGAATATGAGTATCGGTGATCAGATCTTGTATTTCGGGGAACTGAAGGGAATGAGCAAAAACGATGCACTAAGTGAAGCAAAAAAATGGTTTGAAAAGCTGAACATCGACCAATGGTGGAAGAAAAAACTTTCTGAACTTTCCAAAGGGATGGCTCAGAAGATCCAGTTTGTGGTAACGGTTCTTCACCGACCTCACCTTTTGATCCTTGACGAGCCTTTTTCCGGTTTTGATCCTGTAAATGCGAATCTTATCAAAGACCAGATCATCGATCTCAAAAATAACGGAACCACCATTATTCTTTCTACCCACCGAATGGAAAGTGTGGAAGAGATGTGTGATTATGTTGCATTAATCAATAATTCTAAGAAGATCATAGACGGAAGGGTTTTCGATGTAAGGGAAAAGTTTAAGAAAAACATCTTCGGAATTACTCTTTCGGAAGTTAACGATCAAACTTTTGAAGCATTTAAAAACAAATACGAGATCTTCAATTTTTCTCATGAAAACAATTTGGTTTCTTTCGAACTGAAAAATGAAAGTGACCAAAACAATATCCTTCTGGATCTGGTACATGTTGGAAAGGTAAGATCTTTCGATGAGAGAATTCCGAGCATGAATGAAGTGTTTATTAATGCAGTAAGTAATCATTCTTAAATTATGAATAATATTTTTTTAATTACCAAAAGAGAGTTTCTAACCCAGGTTAAGAAAAAATCTTTCATCATATTAACATTATTGGCTCCTGTTATGATCATCGCTTTCGGGGCGGTTATCGGCTTAATGTTCAAAGCCAATGAATCTCACAGTGTTATTGAAGTTGTAGATAAAAGCGGACTGTTTAAAGATCAGCTAAAATCTGACGAACAGCTAAAATATATTTTTGTACCTGCCACAGATGAAAATTCCCAGATTGCCAGTTTAAAGCAAAACGAGTCTTTGGATGGAATTCTTTTTTTACCTGAACTGAAAGACCAAAATTATAATGATCTGGAGAAAAATTCAAGGTTGGTGATCAATACAAAAATGGGATTTGATACCAAACAGCGTTTAATCTCCGATATTACTAATGTGATCAAGAAAGAAAAGATCAAACAATTGGGCATCACTGAAACCCAACTCGAGAAACTTGATCAGCGATTTTCTTTGAAGACCATTAATGTTTCTGAGGATAATAAAGAGGATTCTGATCTTACTTTTGGAGTAAAGACCGGCATGAGCATGGTACTGATGTATGTAACCTTCATGTTCATCATTATTTATGGTGTAAGGGTAATGAGGAGTGTTTTGGAGGAGAAAAACAACCGCGTGGTGGAAATCATCATATCTTCCGTTAAGCCTTTTGAACTGATGCTTGGAAAAATTCTTGGTGTAACTTTGGTAGCATTGACCCAGTTCGGTATTTGGATCACCATGTCTGTTGCTGGAGCTTTAATTCTGAACACCGGATTTTCATCTATTCAGAAAAATATTCCCGGAAACGAGGATGCTATAGGCAATCTGGATATTACACAGCTTGCAACGCAGGTTTCGCATAGCTTACTAGAGCTTAATTTCCCTTTGATCATCTTCGTATTTATTGTGTTTTTCCTGTTGGGATATATTTTCTACAGCTCGATTTATGCGGCGATAGGTTCTGCTGTGGATAATGAAACGGAAACACAGCAGTTTACTTTATTTGCTATTTTACCTTTAACTTTAGGCATGTACGGAAGTTTTTCTCTGATGAATAATCCTGATGGACCGTTAGGTTTCTGGTTATCCATCATTCCGTTTACGTCTCCTGTGGCAATGATCGCAAGGATTCCTTTTGGAGTTCCTGTATGGGAACTTGTTCTTTCTATTACATTATTATTGTTGACAACCATTTTCATGATATTTTTAGCCGGTAAGATCTATCGTGTAGGTATTTTGATGTACGGAAATAAGGCTACTTTAAAGGAACTCTGGAAGTGGATAAAAGGATAAAAACCTAATCAAAAAAATAATGCAAACATTTGCTCATCGATAAAATAAAAGAACTCCCGGGAAAATTTCCCGGGAGTTCTTTTATTCGAATATTATTATTCTATTTAAATATGTAGCTTAAGGATATACCTAGAACCTGTTCAGATTTATTCTTTCCTGTCCCTCCTTTTTCTTTGTCAAGATTAGGATATGTATCAGATACACCTATGTCATATTTTAAAGTCAACTCCAGTTGTCTTTTATAGCTGTATCCTATTCCCAATCCTACTGCAAAGTTAAAGCTAGCTGCTTTTCCGCTAAGTCCTGATGGATATTCGGAACCTACAACATAGTCAGGATCATAATAAGGTCTGGTTGCGGGTGCATTTTTAACATCCTGGCTTAACAGGAAATTAAATCTTGGCCCCACCATTCCGAAAAATTCAGATTCGGCTTCTGAAAAGTATCCTTTAAAGTAAACGGGAACACTCAGATAGTTGTTGGCATAGACTGCATTGTAACCGTCCATTCCTTTAGAATCTTTATGTTTTCCTGTTTCACCTGCTCCATAATATAATACTTCGGGCTGAAGGAAGAACTGGTTGTCTCTTCCTATCGGGATAAGAGCTAAAGCTCCTGCCTGAAATGCATACCTTGGACCTGAGGGATTGTGAGCATTTTTTACTCTGGAATAGTTACCTCCGGCTGTAATACCAAATCTCGTGCTGCTAAGATCAATTTGTGCGAATGATAAAGCAGAAACGGATAAAGCTGAGGCTAATAAAATTTTTTTCATATCGTCTCTAGTTTAATTATGCTAAAACTTTTGCTACAGTAGCACCTATGTCAGCAGGTGAATCTACAACGTGGATACCATTTTCTCTCATGATCTCCATTTTTGCCTGAGCTGTATCTTCAGCACCACCAACAATAGCTCCTGCGTGTCCCATAGTTCTTCCTTTAGGCGCAGTTTGTCCAGCGATAAACCCTACAACCGGTTTTGTAGATCCGCTCGCTTTGTACCATCTTGCAGCTTCAGCTTCTAATCCTCCACCGATTTCTCCGATCATTACAACCGCTTCAGTTTCAGGATCGTTGATGAATAATTCTAAGGCTTCTCTTGTTGTAGTTCCGATAATTGGGTCTCCACCGATACCGATTGCCGTAGAAATTCCGAAACCAGCTCTTACAACCTGATCAGCAGCTTCATACGTTAAAGTACCTGATTTAGAAACAATACCTACTTTTCCTTTTTTGAAAACGAAACCAGGCATAATTCCAATTTTAGCTTCTTCAGAAGTAATGATTCCAGGACAGTTTGGACCGATCAGTCTGCAGTCTCTGTCAGCAATATAAGATTTTACTTTTACCATGTCCGCTACCGGAATACCTTCAGTAATACATACGATTACTTTAATTCCCGCTTCTGCAGCTTCCATAATAGCATCAGCAGCGAATGCAGGTGGTACGAAAATGATACTTACATTAGCTCCAGCTTTTTCAACAGCATCAGCAACAGTGTTAAATACCGGTTTTCCAAGGTGCTCGCTTCCTCCTTTTCCCGGAGTTACCCCACCTACTACGTTGGTTCCGTATTCAATCATCTGACCTGCATGGAAAGTACCTTCGTTCCCTGTAAATCCTTGTACAATTACTTTAGAATCTTTGTTTACTAAAATTGACATTTTATTGTTATTTAAATTTATTTAATTTGAATTTATTAATGCTCACAAATTTACTTATTTTTCTTTGATTTCAGACAAAACCATCGAATTTGTTTATTTGAGATTTCTCAGCTTTACTTCTTTTTTCAAATAGGTTTTGAAATCCTCTGCAAACATACCGATATAAGTTCCTTTTTCAAGGTCTCTGTTCACTCCTGTCTTCCCAAGTAATACAGATCCGCTTTCTATTTTGTTGCCTGAAGCGATGCCCACTTGCCCCCATAACGTTACTTCATCTCCTATCACACAGCATCCTGCAATTCCGACCTGTGAAGCGATCAGACATTTTTTTCCGATAATAGTGTCATGCCCTATCTGAATCTGATTATCCAAAACAGAACCTTCCCCGATAACAGTGGAATCCGTAACTCCTCTGTCAATGGTGCAGTTATTTCCTATTTCCACATTATTCTCGATGACTACATTTCCTACTGAGATCAGACGATCGAAGTTCCCATTCAGTTTGCGGTAATAAAATGCATCACCTCCTAAAACAGTTCCGGACTGAATGATCACATTATCCCCGATCACTGTTCTGTCACCTATCACTACATTTGGGAAAATAAGGGTGTTTTTACCGATCACAACATTGTTACCGATCACAGCAGTGCGGTGAATTTTGGTTCCTTCACCAATTTCAACATCATGAAGTTCTTCAGTGAAATTGTATATTCTTGTAAAATGGGTGTTGATCTTATTAAAATCCCTGAAAGGATCATCTGAAACCAAAAGTGCTTTTCCTGCGGGACATTCCACTTCTTTATCGATCAGGATAATGGTAGCTGCAGAATTCAACGCTTTGTCGTAATATTTAGGATGATTAACAAAAACTATTTCTCCCGGCTTTACCATGTGGATCTCGTTTGTTCCAAGAACTTCAAAATCTTCGGAGCCTACGAATTTTGCCCCGATAAGATCTGCAATAGTTTTCAGTTTTTGCGGAGAATGGAATCTCATAATTTTAGTTGGAAATTAAACGACAGAAGCTGGAAGACTTTGCTTCCAGCTCCCGGCTATACTTGATTATTATTTTACTCTTTCTAAGTAAGAACCGTCCTCTGTGCTTACTTTGATCTTGTCTCCCGGCTCAATGAACAATGGAACCATTACTCTTGCCCCTGTTTCTACGATCGCATTTTTAAGAGCGTTGGTCGCAGTATTTCCTTTCACTCCCGGATCAGCTTCTATAACATCCAGATATACTGATTGAGGTAATTCTGCAGAAAGTGGAGTTTCATCAGCTTCTTTCAGGATAATTGTAACTTCTTCACCAGCTTTCATAAACTGAGAGTTTTCAATCATTTCTTTATTCAGATAAAGTTGAGAAAAATCGTCATTATTCATGAAGTGGAATCCATTCTCATCATCATAAAGGTATTGGAATTTTCTTGTAATTACCTTAACCTCGTCAATTTTGTGTCCGGCAGAGAAAGTATTATCAATTACTTTTCCGTTTGTTACTGATTTTAGTTTTGTTCTTACGAAAGCAGGTCCTTTTCCTGGTTTTACGTGTAAGAATTCAATTACTTTATAAATATCGTTGCTGTACTCTATACAAAGTCCCTTTCTGATATCGTTACTTGTTGCCATTAATTTATATATTATCTTTTTTAATTACTATTTTATTGTTTCAAAACTAAATCGCAAACTAGCCATTTTGCAGTTTTACTTCATCAATTATTCTTTCCCTGTTCCGTATCCTTTTACAATACCTCTTGGTGAGTTTTGGATAAACTGAAGGATCTCATCTCTTTCAGCTGTAGGAAGCATTTCTTTTTCGATGTAAACCAATGCCTGAGTGACATTCATTTTCATCTGAAAAATATAACGGTAGATTTTCTGAATTTCGAAAATTTTATCGTTGGTAAACCCTCTTCTTCTAAGACCTACAGAATTGATTCCTGCATAAGAAATCGGTTCTCTACCTACTTTGATATAAGGCGGAATATCTTTTCTGATTAATGATCCCCCTGAAATCATGGTATGTTTTCCGATTTTACCGAACTGCTGAACCGCCGAAAGACCGCCCATTACCGTAAAATCTCCGATTTCTACGTGTCCTGCAATACCACAACCGTTGGCAATAATAACGTTGTTCCCGATAATGCAGTCGTGCGCAACGTGCGAAGTCGCCATGATAAGGCAGTTATTTCCCACTTTGGTATAACCTAAGGCTTTTGTTCCTTTATTCACAGTAACACATTCTCTTAAAGTAGTGTTATCTCCGATTATGGTCTGTGTATCTTCGCCGTCGAATTTCAGATCCTGAGGAATGGCAGAGATTACTGTTCCGGGGAAAATTTTACAGTTTTTCCCGATTCTTGCACCATCCATTATGGTTACATTGGATCCTACCCAAGTACCTTCACCAATTTCTACATCTGCAGCAATTGTTGTAAAGGGTTCTACTACTACATTTTTTCCAATTTTTGCACGCTTATCTACGGCAGCTAATTGATGAATCATTTAATCAATTTTATTTTTTGCGACTTGAGCCATTAATTCTGCTTCTACAGCTACTGTATCTCCCACATATCCGTATCCCTGCATATGTACAATACCTCTTCTGATAGGCTCAATAAGTTCGATTTTAAAAATTATGGTATCTCCCGGAACTACTTTTCTCTTGAACTTCACCTTATCAATCTTGATGAAGTACGTTGAATAGTTTTCAGGATCCGGAACACTTGCCAATACAAGAATACCTCCCGTCTGAGCTAAAGCTTCAACCTGAAGAACTCCCGGCATTACCGGTTCTTTCGGGAAATGTCCCACGAAGAATGGTTCATTCATGGTTACATTTTTCAGACCCACTACATGAGAGTCTGATAGTTCAAGAACTTTATCGATCAATAAGAACGGTGGTCTATGTGGCATAAGGCGCATAATTCCGTTGATATCAAATACAGGTTCTTTGGTAAGGTCAAAATCAGGAACATTTTTCTTTTTTTGCAATTTCCACTGACGGTTCAGTTTCTTTGCAAATTGAGTGTTTACAAAATGTCCCGGTTTGTTGGCAATAACCTTCCCTTTTATTTTCACACCTGCCAAAGCCAAGTCTCCGATTACATCCAGTAATTTGTGTCTTGCAGCTTCATTAGGATAATTCAAATTCAGATTATCTAATATTCCGTTTGGTCTGATGGATACTTGATCTTTACCAAACGCTTTTTTCAGTTTTTCAGTAGTTTCAGGAGTAAGATCTTTATCTACATATACAATAGCATTCGAAATATCTCCACCTTTGATCAATCCATGGTCTAAAAGCATTTCCAGCTCATGTAAAAAGCTGAACGTTCTTGCTGAAGAGATCTCTTCTTTAAATTCTGAAATATTTTTAAGGTTAGCATTTTGGGTTCCTAAAACTTTAGTTCCAAAATCCACCATTGTTGTAATTTCATAAGTATCTGAAGGAATAATGGTAATTTCTGAACCCGTTGCAGGATCTGAATAGCTAAGAACCTCCTTTACCACCAAATATTCTCTGGCTACACTCTGTTCCACTACTCCCACGCTTTCGATGGCTTCAACAAAGAATTTTGAAGATCCGTCTAAAATTGGGGGTTCAGAAGCATCCATTTCCAGGATGGCATTATCTATATCACAGCCTACCAATGCTGCCAAAAGATGTTCACAAGTAGTAATTTTTACTCCTAATTTTTCTAATGTTGTTCCTCTTTCTGTTGCTACAACATAGTTAACATCAGCTTCGACCTGAGGATGTCCCTCCAAATCTGTTCTTACAAACACAAAACCTGTATTTTCTTTTGCAGGTTTAATGGTTAGTTTTACTTCTTTACCCGTATGAAGTCCAATTCCAGAAAGCGTTACTTCTTCCTGAAGGGTTTTTTGCATATCACTCATTAGTTTTATCTTTTGAGTTATTCTCAAGATTATTTATTCTACTTACAATGTCTGTGAAATTTCTGAAATGAACATAATTTCTGCGGAAGTCCGATGCAGAGATCGCCGGAGAGCCATATAATACATCTCCATCCTCCACATTGTTATTCACGCCACTCTGTGCCTGAATTTTAACCCCGTTTCCGATATTAATATGTCCTACAATTCCAACCTGTCCCCCGATCTGGTTCCAGTTTCCGATGATGGTAGAACCTGCAATTCCTGCCTGTGCTGCAATTACATTATTCTGTCCGATTTTTACATTATGGGCAATCTGGATAAGGTTGTCTATTTTTGTTCCTTTTCCGATGATCGTAGAACCGATAGTAGCTCGGTCTATACTACAATTGGAGCCTATTTCCACATCATCTTCGATAATAACGTTTCCTAGTTGAGGAATTTTTTTGAATCCTTCCGGTGTCGGCTGGAATCCGAAACCGTCACCACCCACTACAGTATTGGAATGAATGACACAATTATCACCAATGATACAGTAATCATAAATTCTGGCACCACTGTCGATTTTACAGTTTTTTCCGATTTTCACTCCTTTCCCTACATAAACATGAGGGTATATCTGTGAACCGGATCCTATTTTTGCTTTTTCGGAAATGTAAGTAAATGCTCCTATATACACGTTCTCTCCAACTACGGCTGTAGAATGAATAGAAGCACCATCTTCAATACCTTCTTTTCTCCCTTGCATTTCCTGATAAAGATTCATCAGGACCTGAAAGGAAAGATAGGCATCCTTAACGGCAATGATGGTCGGAGTATACGTATCTTTTACCAAAAGCTTTTCCGAAACAATAAGAACAGAGCATTTACTAGTCTCCAGGAAACCCGAAAAACGGTCTTGAGCTATAAATGATAAATGACCGGCTTCTCCATTTTCAATTGGTGAAACTCCAGTAATAAGTGCATTCTCGTCACCTATTATTTTTCCGTCTATAAAACTTGCAATTTGCGAAGCTGTAAATTCCATATTCTGCAAAGATAATAAATTCTATAATTCGCAAACGTTTTTTAGTTTCACGACCCCAATTTTAAGATTCTTTAAGACTTAGTTTTTGGAAATATCTCTTGGGAATGTCAGAATATATCGTGTTGTTTTATTCACGATCAGGCCTGATAAAAGCTGGTCTTCGGATTCTTCCAATCTAATTTTTCTACCATTTTTCTGTAACAAATAGATCGGTTGTTTTTCCGTATTGTAGGGTAAAAGTTTTCTTTTGATTTCATGCACCAATTCTTCTCCGTTATCAATTCCGAAAAATTCATTGGTCTTTTTTATTTTATCTTCAATGAATTCCTTCGTAAACGGCTGTGAAGAAATAATGGTTTTAGGAAGATCTCTCTGAATGACACATCTGCACCAGTAAGAAAGGATCACATCTTCCGAGTTCTGCCAGGATTTCATAGCCTGGATAACATCATCATCGTCCATTTGTGTGAATCTTTCCACGTCTTCGTCTGTAGCAGCACTTTTACCTCGATATAAAAAATATTTTAAATTTTCGGCAGCGGGAAGATCAACTCCCTGAGAAACCAGATATTTTGCTCTTTCCAGAATCTTTACCAGAAGAAACTCTGCCAAAGCAGATGTTTTATGGTAGTAAACCTGCCAATACATAAACATTCTGGCTGTTAAAAAATTTTCAATGGAATAAATCCCTTTCGCATCAATCACCAGTTCACCCTCTTCACAAACATTCATCATGGAAATGATTCTTTGGGTATTGATATTCCCTTCAGAAACTCCGGTAAAAAAACTGTCTCTTTTAAGATAATCCAATCTATCTACATCCAATTGGGAAGAAATAAGCTGGTTAAAGAATTTCCTGTGGTATTTACCCTGAAACATTTCTATTGCTATCGACAATTGTCCGTCAAACTTTTCATTAAGCTTGTTCATCAATAGTAATGAGAGTTTTTCATGATGCCAATCATCCATCAACATGCTTTCCAAAGCGTGGGAAAATGGTCCATGTCCGATATCATGCATGAGAATCGCCAACATCGCCCCTTTTTCTTCTTCTTTTGAAATTTCGACTCCTTTCAGCTTTAAAGTTTCCAAAGCGGTAAACATCAGGTGCATCGCTCCTAGTGCATGGTGAAATCTTGTATGCGTTGCGCCGGGAAAAATTAATTTAAGCAAACCCGTCTGAGAAATCCTTCTTAGTCTCTGAAAATAAGGATGTTCAATAACGTCAAATAAAATTTCGTAGGGGATCTTGATAAATCCGTGAACAGGATCGTTGATGATTTTTAGCTTATTCTGCATTGAAATGTCAGTATTAGTAAACAAAGTTAGGGAAATTAATTTTACATTTATTTACTTTTCATCAAATCGGAACAGCAATTCGTCTTATCTTTGATAGGTAAAAGCGGGAAGTATTGAAATTTTTAAAAGTCTTATATATAAGGATAAATGAAAGCTGATTGAAATATTTCGCTCATAATTTCCGTTTAACTAATATTTAACTTTTAAACTGTTTATTTTGGCAGTTTTTATAAAGATTTGGTCAATATTTTGATGCAATAACCATGTAAAAAAATAAATTATGTCGGAAAAGATATTATGGATAGATGATGAAATAGATTTACTTAAGCCCCACATCGTATTTTTAGAAAAAAAAGGTTATCAGGTAACGCCTGTTAACAATGTGAATGAGGCTTTAGAACTTATAGATTCAGAAAAATTCGCTTTAACTCTTATTGATGAGAATATGCCCGGAATTTCGGGACTTGAAGCCATCCCTATGATCAAGGAGAAAGATAATTCCCTGAAAATCGTAATGGTAACGAAAAGCGAAGAGGAACATATTATGGAAGAAGCCATCGGTTCTCAGATCGCAGATTACATTTTGAAGCCGGTAAATCCCAACCAGATTTTATTATCATTGAAGAAAAACCTTCAGCAGGATAATCTTGTTGAGCAGAAAACTATTTTGCAATATCAGCAGGAGTTCAGAAACCTTTCCATGGAACTGTCTTATTTGAGGACTTACCAGGAATGGGCGGAATATTATAAAAAGATCCTGAACTGGGAGATCAAGTTTGATAAGGTTACAGATAATGAGTTTGCTGACCTTTTGCAGTCTCAGAAAGAGGAAGCCAATATCCAGTTCGCCAAGTTTATTGAAAAAAATTATGAGGACTGGCTGCATGATTCGGATAAGCCGATGATGAGTCACACGCTTTTCAAAGATAAAGTAAAACCAGAAGTAGAAAAGGAAAAAGTATTGCTTCTGATGATCGATAATTTACGTTATGATCAGTGGAAAGTGATCGAGCCTTTATTCACTAAATATTATAACAAAATCTCGGAAGATTACTATTACAGCATTCTTCCAACGGCAACACAATATGCCAGAAATTCATTTTTTGCAGGTTTAATGCCTTCGGAAATTGAAAAGCGTTTCCCGGATAAATGGTTCAATGATAATGAGGAAGGAAACAAAAACGAGTTTGAACGTGATTTTCTGGAAGATCAGATGAAGAGGATCGGATTAGGTTCAAAATCCATGAAGTATTTAAAAGTTTTAAATGCCGATTTTGAGAAAAAGATCTATGATGATTTCAACCAGCATAAAAACAATGATCTTTTGGTGATCGTTTATAATTTCATTGATATCCTGTCTCACGCAAAAACGGACAATCACATTGTAGATCAGTTAATTCGTGATGATAAGACATTCCGGTCTCTTACTTTGAACTGGTTTGAGAATTCATCTTTAATGAAAATCATAAAAGCGGCTGCAGAAAGCGGCTATAAGCTGGTCATCACTACAGATCACGGAACGGTATATGTGAAAAAGCCAAGCAAAGTGGTTGGAGACAGAGAAACGTCCACAAATATCCGTTACAAAACAGGGAAGAGTTTAACCTACGACGACAGTGATGTTTGGGCAATCACCAATCCTGAAAAATTATTTCTGCCTAAAGGAAATTTAAGCTCGAAATATATTTTTGCCAAGAGCAATATTTTTCTGGCATATCCTAAAAACTACAATCATTTTGTAAACTATTATAAAGAAACATACCAGCATGGAGGAATTTCATTAGAAGAATGTATTATTCCTATAAGCATTTTAGAACCCAAGTAGTTTTTTTTCATAGTTTATTTAATTGGGTGGGCGGAAAAAATCTTTCGATTTTTTCCGCCCGTTTTTTAATATTTTTGAAGCATGAAATTAATCACATACAACGTCAACGGAATTAGAGCGGCTTTTACCAAAGATTTTTTGGGTTGGCTGAAAGTCGCTGATCCTGATATTATCTGTATTCAGGAAAGTAAAGCAGGAAACGATCAGATAGATATAGAAAGTCTCGAAAAACTGGGTTACCATAGTTATTGGCATTCCGCTGTAAGAAAAGGCTACAGTGGCGTTGGAATCGCTTCAAAAACAAAACCCAACCATGTTGAATACGGTTGCGGAATTGAAAGCTATGACAATGAAGGCAGGATCATCCGTGCGGATTTCGATGGCTATTCAGCTATTTCTGTCTATGTACCTTCCGCTTCAAATATCGAAAGACTGGATTTCAAAATGCAGTTCTGTCATGATTTCCTGGATTATATCAAGAATTTAAAGAAGAGCATCCCCAATCTTATTATTTCAGGTGACTTTAATATCTGTCATCAGGCGATCGATATACACGATCCGGTACGCCTTAAAAATGTATCCGGTTTTCTTCCTATAGAAAGGGAATGGATGACCACATTTATCGAAGAATGCGAACTTATAGATAGTTTCAGGTTTTTCAATAACGATCCGGATAATTATACATGGTGGAGTTACCGACAAAACTCAAGGGCGAAAAACAAAGGATGGAGATTGGATTATAACTTCACTTCTTATTCATTAAAAGAAAAGCTTTCGCGAGCTGTTATTCTGAAAGAAGCAATACATTCTGATCACTGTCCTGCTTTAGTGGAACTTGATGTATAAAAACAGAAAAGAGGCTGTCTCAAAAGGTAAATTAATGCTCTGAGAATCTCCTAAATGACAAAAGTTGTCAGACAGGAGTCCGAGAGAGGGGGTACTTTTGAGACAGCCTCTTTTAATTTAAATCATAAGTTTAGTCGACAATTTCGTATTCCACCGGGATTGTACCATCATTGGTATCCGCGATTTCGCTGAACGCTGCTTTAGAAACATCTAAAGCTCTTGAAGAATGAAAAGGCCCTCTATCATTAATTTTCACAATCACTTCTTTTCCATTTTCCAGATTGGTAATTTTAATCATAGTACCAAAAGGAAGCGTTCTGTTAGCTGCAGTGAATTTTGAATTATCAAAAATTTCTCCGCTTGCTGTTTTTCTACCATTAAACTTATCGTGGTAGTACGATGCATAACTTGT
>JAFAAJ010000241.1 GCA_023426625.1 Bacteroidota bacterium | reverse complement strand
TGCCTATATTATTTTCAGTTATGATGAAAACGGAAAAGCACAGGCGGCGAAAATGAAACCTATTTCAGATGTTACGGACTTCAGTTTTGATTTTGAGGATCTGGATCTGATAAAAAAATAACAACCTAAAAAAGCTTCAATATTTTGAAGCTTTTTTATTTTGATGTCACCATAACGATAATGCAGGTAATATTCAGCAATAAACTTAATGAGCTGAGAGATACCAATCCCGATTGTCTTTTCACCAGTTTCCATGTATTATAAAAGAACAGTGCGATGGTGAGGCAGATCAAAGGGATTGTTATGATTTCTGCAAATACATTCACCATCTGGATTTTATCCATTGAAGTAGAATAGAACACCAGAAAGAGGATGTAAAGCAGACAGATCGCACTTGCTATAAAAATGATAATGTTGAGTTTGTTCTTCATCCGGATTTTAATTTAATCATATTAAAATTTTACCCGGCTCGTAAAAAAATAAAAGTTTTTTATCGGCTCCGTCAAACTCAGACCAGGAATTGCAGTTGATTTCAAAGCCTGCGACTCCGCAGGTTGGGAAATGGAAGATATTATCAGAAATTGAATTGGCAAAGTTGGAAATTCCGTTATTATGGGAAAAAAATGCTACGGAATTATGATTATCATCCAGGCTGTAAATAACAGACTCGAAATTTCTTTCCGAAGGATTATAAAGTTTCTCATCCGTAGTAAAATTCAGCTGATAAGCATCATTGAAAATTTTACAGGTATTCAAAGCACGTACTGCAGGACTTGAGACCAGATAATCTATTGAAATATTATTATTTTTCAAAAATCTGGACATATTCATAGCATCTTCTAAGCCCTTGTCTGCCAAAGGTCTGTCAAAGTCTTCCGTCTCTTCCGGCCAGTCGCTCTTCGCATGTCTTACGAGGATGAGTTTCTTCATGATTTCGTTTTTTGGTAGACTAAAATTATAAAAAAAATAATGGAATAAAACATGATTTATAAAAAAAACTACGTTATAAATAAAATCATTAAAATTTACTAAATTTGCAAACCTATGGGACAAATCCTTGCAATAGACTATGGAAAGGCGCGTTGTGGCATTGCTGCAACGGATGATATGCAGATTATAGCAAGCGGTTTGGATACCGTTGAAACTCAGCTCTTGCTGTCATATTTGAAGAATTATTTCAGTGAAAATAGAGTGGAAGCAGTGGTGATAGGACTTCCCGTAGATCTGAAAGGGAACATTTCAGAAGTGGAAACTGATATTTTAAAATTCATAGAAGAATTTAAAAAAGAATTTTCTGAGATCCCGGTTCATCGTTTTGACGAGCGATTTACCTCCAAAATGGCTTCGTTTTTTATTTCTCAGAGTGGAAAAAGTAAAAAACAGAAACAGGAAAAAGGATTAATAGACAAAATAAGTGCAACCATTATATTGCAGAATTTTTTAGAACAAAGAACAAGATGATTTTACCGATAAGAGCCTTTGGTGACCCCGTTTTAAGAAAAGTAAGCAAAGAGATAGACAAAGATTATCCGGACTTACAGGAACTGATAGATAATATGTTCGAAACCATGTATAGTGCAAACGGCATAGGTTTGGCAGCACCACAGATCGGATTAGACATTCGTCTGTTTATCGTAGATGTATCTCCTTTGGCGGAAGATGAAGATTATGAGGATATTAAAGATGAATTGGCAGAATTCAAAAAAGTTTTCATCAATGCTAAAATTCTTGAAGAATCCGGCGAAGAATGGAAATTCAACGAAGGATGTCTTTCTATTCCTGATGTAAGAGAGGATGTAAAAAGAAAAAGTACGATCGTTATAGAATATTATGACGAAAATTTTGTGAAGCATACAGAAACTTTTTCCGATATTAGGGCCCGCGTAATTCAACATGAGTATGATCATATAGAAGGAATTCTGTTTACCGATCACTTAAGCGCCTTGAAAAAGAAACTGGTGAAAGGTAAATTGACGAAGATCACTCAGGGGGATGTGCACATCAATTATAAAATGAGATTTCCAAAATAATAACGAATAAAATATATGTAAAAAAGCAAAAGCCACGGCTGATTGCTGAACTTAAAAAATAAAATTATGCTGTTAGAAAAAATAATTTCAATTTCTGGAAAACCAGGACTTTACAAGTTAGTTTCGCAATTAAGAAACGGATTTATTATTGAAGATGTTACTACGAAAAAGAAAGTAAGCATTGGAAACTCAAGCCAGGTAAGCTTGTTAGACAATATCGCTATGTTCACTTTTGATAAAGAAGTTCCTTTGTTTGAAGTTTTTGAAAATATTGCCAAAAATAATGAGTACAAAGAAGCGATCTCTCATAAGTCTTCTGATGCTGAATTAAGAGCATTTATGGAAACTTCTCTTCCTGATTACGACAGAGAGAGAGTATATACTTCAGATATCAAAAAGCTGGCTCAGTGGTACAACATTTTACATAAAGCAGGATACATCACGCCTGAAAGCTTCGTAAAAGCAGAGCCTGAAACTTTAGAACCTGCAAACGAAGAAGCGGAAGTAACAGAAAAGGCAACTTCTAAGAAAACAGCTCCAAAAGCAGAAAAGCCCGCAACCCCGAAAGTAAAAGCTACTTCTGCAGCAAAAGCAGCTCCTAAAAGTACACATACTAAGAAAGGATAATTCATCACACTGAATTAAAAAAATAAAAGCCTTGTTAAGAATTTCTTGACAAGGTTTTTTTATTGTCTAAATGATTATGATCTATCTCAAACCTCTTTAAATTTTATCACTTTCCCTATCATATTCCAAAGAATCTAAAAAATCCCCGTAAATTTGTATGACTCGAATTCTATTTACTATGAATACCAAACAGGAAAAACTTGAAGCCTTCGGAAGATTGTTAGACATCATGGATGATCTGCGTGAAAAATGTCCTTGGGATCAGAAACAAACCTTACAATCACTTCGTCATCTTACTCTTGAAGAAACATATGAACTTTCGGATGCCATTCTGCAGGAAGACCTTCAGGAGATCAAAAAAGAATTGGGCGATGTACTGCTGCATTTGGTTTTTTATGCTAAAATAGGTTCGGAGAAAGAAAGTTTTGATATCGCCGATGTCATTAATTCTTTAAATGAAAAGCTGATCTTCCGTCATCCTCATATTTATGGTGATACAGAAGTAAAAGATGAAGAAGAGGTAAAGCAAAACTGGGAAAAATTAAAACTGAAAGAAGGAAACAAATCGATTTTGGGAGGTGTTCCGAAAAGTTTACCAAGTCTTGTAAAAGCCTATAGAATTCAGGATAAAGTAAAAGGGATCGGTTTTGAGTTTCATGATGCGGAAGATGCCTGGAAAAAAGTAGAGGAAGAGCTCAATGAATTTCATGCGGAAACGGACCTTGATAAAAAAGAGCAGGAATTGGGAGATGTTTTCTTTTCTTTGATCAATTACGCGAGAATCTCAGGAATCAATCCTGATTCGGCTTTGGAAAGAACCAATTTAAAATTTATATCCAGATTCCAGAAAATGGAAAAACTGGCTCAAGATCAGAATCTGAAACTGGCGGAAATGTCTTTGGAAGAAATGGATGTACTTTGGGAAAAGGCAAAGCAAGAGAGATAATTATATGAAGATCGGCAATCTTGTTCATCGTTTTCAATATCTGATAGAAGTTCAGAAAACTGAAAGGAAATGGCATTTTCCTTTTCTGGCGGCATTGTGTGTAGGAAGCTGTCTTATGATCGGATGGGTTTTGGGAAAACCGGAGTATGGAAGTTTGTCGTGTATCGGAGCTTTAACGATTTTGTATTTTTCATCAGCACCTATTGCCCAACGAATGATTCATCTGGCTGTTTGTGCTTTGGGAATTGTATTTTCGTTCACGATAAGTCTTTTTTTTAGCTTTAATATCTATTTGGCGGCTTTATCTTTCGGAATCGTTTCTTTTTTGGCACACAGCATCACTTCTTATTTTAAAATTCCTCCACCCGGAAATTTTTTCTTTATCATGGTTGCTGCTATGGCAAGTACATTCCGGTTTGATCTGGAAATGATTCCCACGAGAGTCGGATTGGTGGCAATGGGAGCTATTTTATCCTGTTCACTGGCTTTTTTATATTCCGTTTTTATTGCGAAAACAGTTACTATATCGGGACCCAGAAGACAATTCAGAAAGAAAAGATATACTAAGTTGGTGGAAAGTGTGATTATCGGCTTTTTCATGATGCTGACTTTATTGGTAGGACATTTTCTTCAGTTTCATAATACGTACTGGATCTCTATTTCTGCAGTTGCGATCATTCAGGGGCGTAGTTTTGAGCATGTGCGACAGAGAAATATGCACAGAATTTTAGGAACCTTCATCGGAATTGGTTTGACGTGGCTGATCCTCTTATTCGATCCTGAAAAAATTGTCATGATCCTGATCATTATGTTCCTTCAGTTCATCATTGAAGTACTGATCGTAAGAAATTATGGCTTTGCCGTGGTTTTCATTACTCCTTTAACCATCCTTTTAGCTGAAACCGGGAATTTCGTACATCATGATGTAAAGGTATTAATGGAAGAAAGGCTTCTCGATAGCATCATTGGAAGTCTGATCGGATTGGCTGCCGGATTTTTTCTGCATCATCAACAGATTATTAATAACTTAGAGAAAAATATCAGATACTCTCATTTCAGGTTTAAAAAATTAAAAAAATAAATATGCTTCGATTTCTTGTTATTCCCGTATTCTTTTTGTGGAGCTGCAATCCGAAAGCTCAGAACGAACAGTCTGCCAATGAGGCATTGAAAGTGGAATTTTCCTTGCCTAAAAAGTTGAAGGAAGTTTCAGGGATCACTTTATCAAAAGATCAGAAAACGATTTGGGCGATCGAAGATCAAGGGAATAAGGATGTCATCTATGGAGTTGATCAGGAAGGTAAACTGACCGCTGAAGTGCTTGTGGAAAATGCTGAGAATACGGATTGGGAAGATATTACGAGAGATAAGGACGGAAATATCTATGTTGGAGATTTTGGAAATAATGAGAATGACAGACAGGATCTGGCTATTATAAAAGTTGATCTTCAAAATGCTTCTCAAACGGTTACAAAGGCTGTTCAGACTACAAAATTTCATTATGAAGGACAAACAGAATTTCCGCCAAAGAAATCCAATTGGCTGTATGATTGTGAGGCATTTGTAGAAATGGACGGTAACTTTTACCTTTTTACAAAGAACAGAAGCAAAGGATTCGACGGAACCTTCTTAGTTTTCCAGGTTCCTAACAGAGAAGGTGATTTTGAAGCAAAACTGATCGGAAAGCTGAAACTGAACGGGAAATACAGCGATGCAGCCATTACTTCCGCTGCGATCAACAGTACAAAAGATAAAATAGTATTATTAACTCATAAAAATATTCATGTTCTTTCTGGGTTTACACCCATTGATTTTAATTCAGCTACAATTCAGAATTTATCTTTGGAACACAATTCTCTAAAGGAAGCAGTAGTTTTCCTGGATGATAAAACGCTT
>JAFAAJ010000225.1 GCA_023426625.1 Bacteroidota bacterium | reverse complement strand
ACTTTTATGCGCAGGATGCCAAAATAGCGGAAGAATGTTTTAAAAAAGCAGATTATAAATGTGCTGAAGAACAGTATTCCAAACTAGCGGAAAGTGAAAAAATCCAAAAATTCCAGTCGGAATATTACAACAACTTAGGAACGTCACAGAGAAGATTAGGCAAAACTTCAGCAGCTTTCAAATCTTATGAATCTGCATTGAAGGCAAACCCAATGTCTGCTTCCGTGTATGCCAATTTAGCTTCTTTACACAGTCAGAGAGGGAGTAAAGCAAAAGCATTGGAATATATTGAAAAAGGTTTAAAGGTAGATCCTGAAAATGTGGAGATGTATTTGACGCGCTCCAAGATCTATGATACACAGGGTAAAAAGGAACTTGCCGTGCAGGAACTGAATCAGATCCTGAATTTTGCTCCGGATAATATTTTTGCAAGAACCGGACTGGCGAACCTGAAAAAGAATTATGGCGATCTGGAAGGTTCCCTGAAAGACTATAACCAGCTTATTTCAGAAAAACCGGAATCTTTGCTGTACAACGGGAGAGGAGACCTTTATCTTAAGATGAAAAAAAACAAAGAAGCCCTTGCAGATGTTAACAAAGCAATTTCCATTGATCCGAAGTTTGCTCATTCCTACGTTACCAAAGCTTTAATCTTATTTGAAACTCAAAAACCGAAAGAAGCCTGCGCGAATCTTGATAAAGCGGTAAGCTTAGGTTACGAAAAACCTCTGTTGATGGAATATTATGCGAAATGTCCTACAGCAAAATAAGAGATTTAAAATTATAGATTATAAATTTTAAATTGAGTTTTAAATGAGAGATTATTCTTTATCATTCTAACTTTAATTCCTAAACCGTAAATTCGGAATCCTGTCAGTCGTTATGATACGGTTTTCCCTGTAAGATCTGATCAGCACGATACAATTGCTCAACGATAAATAAACGGATCATCTGATGCGTAAAAGTCATTTTGGACAAAGATATTTTCTCATTGGTCCTGCTGTATATCTCTTCTGAAAAGCCGTATGCACCACCGATCAGAAGATGAATTTTTTTTACTGAAGAATTCATCCAGTTGTCTATTTTCTGGGAAAATTCTCTGCTTGTATATTGTTTTCCTTTTTCATCCAGGATAATGACCAGATCGTTTTTATCGATGTGATTTAGAAATAATTTGGCTTCTTCCTTTTTCAGAAGATCGGGAGAAAGGTTTTTAGCATTTTTTACGTCCGGGATCTCGATGATCTCAAAATTCCAGTGTTTGGGAAGACGGTTTAGGTAATAACCGATCAGGGAAGTGATCTCCTTATCGTCTGTTTTTCCGATACAAAGTAAATTGATTCGCATTCGTTTTCAATAAAGAGCTCAAAGATATTCATTAATTCGAGATTTTTTTCATATTTTCATCATGTTTTTTAATTACTATAGACTTAGTGAATGAATATAAAGGTTCCTAATTTTATCTTGAAGATCCAGGATTTCTTTGATGACATCCATATTCCGGTTCTGGGTATATCGCTCTGGCAAATGTTTCAGATCTATATTTCCGGGATCTTTAAAGGGAATATCGGTAGAAAAGCATCGTCTATTTCCTGGAGTTTTACCATAAGTCTGTTTCCCTTTATTCTCTTTTTATTATCTGTACTTCCGTATATGCCTCATTATGATAAGCTTCAGTTTTATATTTTTGAAGTCCTGATCCATAATGTTTTTCCATCCAATATGGAGACGGATGTAAGAGGGTATATTGAAAAAAGTATTGTTCCTAATATGAAGGGAATCAGTAATTTAACGATTGTTTTAGCGCTGATTTTCGCTACCAACGGTACATTCTCACTGATTAATGGTTTCAATGAAAATACAGATGAAAAACTGAGTGACGTAAAGGAATTTATTCTCTCGTTTTTTATTACCATAGGATTCATAACCATTGTATTTCTGGCGCTTTTCGGGGTGTATTATGTGGAAGTTGTAATGAAACTCTTTACGCCATCCTATGATATTTCGTGGCTGGTCAATAACTTATCCAAGATTATTGGGTTTGTTTCTTTTCCTGTATTTTATTTTATTCTTCTGGCCTTGTTTTACTGGTTAGGAACTGTAAGGATCATCAGGTTCAGACAGGCGATTCCGGGGGCTATTCTTACCACCGTATTATTTGTACTGACTACGTATATTTTTGCCATTTACGTAAAAGATATTGCCACTTACAACGTTCTTTACGGTTCCATTGGAAGTATGATCTTGCTAATGGTTTGGGTGAATATCAACGTTTATCTGCTGTTATTCGGGAATGAACTTAACATGGCGATAAGAAAATTAAGGATAGAAAAATTATTATCCGATGAGCTTCAAAAGGAAGCTTCACATTTTCATTCGCAAGTTACAGAACCCAATCTCGACAGTGATGAGGAACATAGGCGAAAACTTAATAATGATGAAAAGAAAAATGAAGATCCGGATAAAGGGAATTAAAAGCTTTCTTCAATATCACCATCATTCTTCTTCGAACTTAAGCTTAAAATTGCATATCCTAAAACGGCAGATATAAAAGAAGCCACTAAAATTGCAAACTTAGCCTCATCCTGTATTTCAATATTGTTTTTAAACGAAAGCAGGGCTATAAAAATCGACATTGTAAAACCGATTCCGGCTAATAAACCTACACCGATCATCTGTTTCCATGAGCTGCTTTGAGGTAAAGAGCTTAACTTCAATTTAATAGCAATAAAGGAAAACAGGTTGATCCCGATAAGTTTTCCAGCTACCAATCCGCAAATAATCCCTAATCCCAATGTGCTTGCCAATCCGTCGACCATTTCATTGTTGAAGGTGATATTCGTATTGGTAAGGGCAAAAATCGGCATTATTAAAAAGCTGACAGGGAAATGCAGTTTGTGTTCCAGTTTTTCCAAAGGTGAGATAACAACATCAGATTCGTTGGTTGGAATGGAAAATGCAAGCAAAACTCCTGCAATGGTAGCATGTATCCCTGAATGATGCAGGAAATACCAGAGAAATATTCCCGGAGTCAAATAAAAAATGATTTTTGTGACTTTCAGGAAATTTAATAAGAATAATAAGGCAGTTACTCCAGCAGATAAAAGCAAATAGCTCCAATGGATCTGTTCCGTATAAAAAATAGCGATAACAAGGATTGCCCCCAAATCATCCACAATAGCCAATGCAGCAAGGAAAATTTTAATAGAATTAGGTATTTTTTTTCCTAACATGGAGATAATGGCTAAAGAAAAGGCAATATCCGTTGCCATAGGAATTCCCCAACCGTTACCGTATTTCGTACCCAGATTGAAAAGGCTGAAAATAGCCGCAGGAACGAGCATTCCGCCAATAGCCGCAAAAATCGGAAGCGATGCATTTTTAAAAGAGGATAGTTCACCCTCTACAAGTTCTCTTTTGATCTCTAATCCTACGAGTAAGAAAAAAACCGTCATCAGTCCGTCATTGATCCAGATACTGACCGGATATTTCAGATGGAAAATATCAGTGCCGATTTTCTTATTCAGAAGCAGTTGGAAATTTTCTGCCAATGCTGAATTGGCGATTAAAAGTGACAGTAAAACACAAAAAATAAGTATAATACCTGATGACTGATTGCTGTTGAAAAACTTTTTAAAGTAAAGGGTTAAATTCATTTTGATTATAATCTTCTCACTCTGGAGACTCCATTAATGGTTTTAAGCTTTTTGAAAGACTCTTCCAGCTGGCTTTTATTTTTAACTTCTAGGGTAATGCTTCCGATAAAAATCCCGTCGTTGGACTCAATAGACATACTTTTCATATCCATTCCCATTGAATTACTGATCACAGCGGTAATATCATTAATCATACCCATTCTGTCCAGTCCTTCGATCTCGATCTTCACTCTGTTTTTAAAGCTTTCTGCATTTACCCATTTGGCAGGGATCACCCTGTAATCATATTGTGCTCGTAAGTTTATTGCATTAGGACAATTGTCATTGTGAACTTTTATGCCGTCTGAAATGGTGATGAATCCGAAGATCTTATCTCCCGGAATCACCGTACAGCATTTCGCAAAGCTGTAATTCAGTTTTTCCTCATCTTTTCCGAAGACGATCATGTCCAGATTCGTTTCTTTCGGTTCTTCAAATTCCTGGTTTTTAGACGGTGATTTTCTGAATCTTGAAAGCAGGTTGTTGAAGACATTTTTACTTTCAATATACTTTCTCAGGCTGCTTGCATCCAGTTCGTTGCTTTGGAATTTAAGGAAAAGCTCCTGGGAAGTTTTCAGGTTAAAGAATTTCTGAAGTTTATTGATCTCCTCATCATTAAAATTAATTTTTGCATGACGAAGCTTTCTCTGCAACACCTCTTTTCCTTCTTCTACCAACTGGTTTTTTTGCGAATTAAGGAAACCTTTGATCTTGGATTTTGCTTTTGAAGTAACCACAAATTCCAGCCAGTCCGATTTCGGTTTCTGATTCTGTGAAGAAAGAATATCTACCTGATCACCATTTTGTAGGATGTAAGAAATAGGAACCAACTTACCATTGATCTTTGCTCCTAGACATTTCATACCCAGATCCGAGTGAACGGCAAATGCAAAGTCAAGTGCAGTGGCGTTGGTCGGTAAAATTTTAATTTCTCCTTTCGGGGTAAATACAAAAACCTCTTTTGAATATAGATTCAGCTTGATATTATCTAAAAGTTCAGAAGTGGAAAGGTTTTGCTGCTGTTCCAGAACTTCACGGATCTCTGTGACCCATTTTTCAAAATTTCTGTCTTCAGAACTCTGTTTGTAGCCTTCTTTGTATTTGTAATGGGCTGCAACGCCTTTTTCAGCGATTTCGTCCATTCTTTCGGATCGGATCTGGACTTCGATCCATTTTTTATCCGGACCTAGAACCGTTAAATGTAAACTTTCATATCCTGTAGAACGAGGCTGGGTGATCCAGTCGCGCATTCTGGAAGGATTACTGTGGTAAACATCCGTAACGATGGAATATATTTTCCATGCTAAGAATTTTTCATTTTTAGCATCGGATTTGTAAATGATTCTGATCGCATAATTATCGAAAACCTCCTCAAAAGACACTCCCTGCTTAAGCATTTTCCGGTAGATGGAAGAAATGGCCTTTGCCCGACCTTTGATTTTAAAGTTCAGTCCTTCTTCATTTAACCTTTCAGAAACTTCTTTTTTGAACTCTTCAATATATCTTTCACGGCTTTCTTTTGCCAGTTCCAGTTTTTCGGTAATCTCATTATAAACTTCCGGATTGTTGTATTTCAGAGACAGATCTTCCAGTTCAGATTTGATGTTGTATAAACCCAAACGGTGAGCCATTGGAGAATAGATATACACGGTTTCGGAAGCAATTTTCTTTTGCTTGTCCGGAGCCATGCTTTCCAATGTACGCATATTGTGAAGACGGTCTGCAATTTTGATTAGGATAACCCTGAAATCCTCAGATAAAGTCAGCAGAAGCTTTCTGTAGTTTTCAGACTGCACCGAGATATTCTGGTGGTTCATGATGGAAATCTTCGTCAATCCATTCACGATATTGGCAATCTTCACCCCAAAAATTTTCTTGAGGTCTTCGTAAGTATAATCAGAGTCTTCAATAACATCATGCAAAAGTGCACAGGCAATGGAAGTAGCCCCTAAACCTATTTCTGTGGCAACAATCTTGGCAACGGCAATAGGGTGATAAATATAAGGCTCTCCGGTTTTCCTCCTTTGATCTTTGTGAGCGTCTAATGCAATGTCAAAAGCCTTTCTGATCAGTTTGTTATTCTCTTCATCCAGACTTCTGTAGGTGTTAGAAATCAGGTCTTTATATCTTGCAAGAATTTCTTTGTTTTCTTGTTCTAAATCGTAACTCATTTGTGTAAAATGCCTATTTCAAACGAAATTACGAATTTTTTTTGATTTTTAGGTCCAATAAAAAAACCCGCAGAGACATACTCTACGGATTTTCGGTTATTAATTTTTTTTCTCTCTTATTAAAATTTTACTTCAGAGTCGATACCATTACTTGAAGCTTTTATTCTTACTTCCGGACTGTCATGAATTTCCGCTTTGCTTCTGGCGTCGATAAATTTTTTAATGTTACCGTAATGAGCCTGATCAATGCTCATATTTTCGAATAAATAAGTTTTTAAAACAGCATTGGAGCCAAAAATATTTTTCGCATTTTCGATCTGTCTTGGATCTCTTACTGCCACACTCGCCATGTATTGTGAGTTATGATGGGTGTCATCAAGATATACAATGTAATCTGAAGTTCCGAAACCTGAACTTTCCAGATCGGCTTCGAGTTTTTTGTAGTCGCTGTGATGTCCAAATAATCCAGCTAATATATTTGACATAGCACTAGTTTTAAAATTTGTACTTAAAGGTAATAAATAATTTTTAATTATTTTGAAAATATCTTAATATAATTCAGTTATTTTTATTTTATCTATAACATAGTGTTAATTTATTTGAAGATATCTATGAATAAAATTTATCTGTTTTGATCCGAATTTGAAATAGAAAGTGTACCTCATCCGCTGTTTCCGGAAACAAAAAAAACGGGTTTTAACCCGTTTTAACTATAGCGTACTAATGTATTTAATCTAATCTTTCGTTTTTAATTTCCTCTACAATTTCAGGATTGAGTAGAGTGGTGATGTCTCCAAAATTGCTGAAATCTCCTTCGGCGATCTTTCTTAAGATCCTTCTCATGATTTTTCCTGAACGTGTTTTCGGAAGCCCTGAAACGAACTGTATTTTATCCAGTTTCGCAATAGGACCGATCTGGTCGGAAATAAGCTGATTGATTTCTTTTTTCAGATTTTCTTTATCACGACCTTCTCCGGTTTCTTTCAGAATCACAAATCCGTACAATGCATTTCCTTTAATATCATGCGGATAACCAACAATTGCAGATTCGGCAACAGCAGGATGCTCATTGATACTGTCTTCAATTGGCGCTGTTCCTAAATTGTGACCGGAAACAATGATTACATCATCTACACGACCCGTAATTCTATAATAACCAACCTCATCTCTTAATGCACCGTCTCCCGTAAAATATTTCCCCGGAAAAGCGGTGAAATATGTTTCTTTATATCTCTGATGATCTCCCCAAATTGTTCTTGCAATTCCCGGCCATGGAAAACGGATGCAAAGATTTCCAGTCACCTGATTACCTGAAATTTCGTTGCGTTTATCATCCATTAAAACAGGCTGGATTCCCGGTAAGGGAAGTGTAGCGTAAGTTGGTTTTGTCGGAGTGACGAATGGAAGAGGAGAGATCATAATTCCCCCGGTTTCGGTTTGCCACCAAGTATCTACAATCGGGCATTTTTTCTTTCCGACATGATCATTGAACCAATGCCATGCTTCTTCATTGATGGGTTCACCTACGGAACCGATAACTTTCAGTGTGCTTAGATCATGCTTGTCAACCCATTCCGTGCTTTCTTTTGCTAATGAACGAATTGCGGTAGGTGCTGTGTAGAATTGAGTTACTTTATGTTTTTCAATGACTTCCCAGAACCTGTCGGGTTCCGGATAAGTTGGAACACCTTCAAAAATTACAGTTGTTGCGCCGTTTAATAGAGGACCGTAAAGAATATAAGAGTGACCTGTGATCCAGCCTATATCTGCAGTACACCAATAAATATCATTTTCCATGTAATTGAATACATTCTTGAAAGTATAAGCGGTATAAACCATATATCCGGCACAGGTATGCAGCATTCCTTTTGGTTTTCCCGTAGAACCGGAAGTATAAAGGATGAAAAGAGGGTCTTCAGCATCCATGATTACCGTAACAAAATCTGCGGAAGCTTTTTCATACAGGTCATTCAGCCAGAAATCCCTGTTTTCTTTCATTTTGATTTCGTTGTTGGTTCTTTTTACAACCAGAACTTTTTCCACGCTCGGACTTTTCTCAAGAGCTTCGTCCACGATGCTTTTAAGATCTAAAACTTTATTTCCTCGGTAGCTTCCGTCCGAAGTAATGATCATTTTAGCTCCACAGTCATTTACTCTTGATGATACGGCAGAAGCTGAAAATCCTGCAAAAATAACGGAGTGAACCGCTCCTAATTTAGCGCAAGCCAACATGGTAATTGCCAGTTCGGGGATCATGGGAAGGTAAATGCAGACTCTGTCTCCTTTTTCGATACCCATTTCTCTTAAAACATTGGCTGTTTTATTGACTCTTTTATATAATTCGTTGTAAGAGATATGTTGTGCTTTTTCATTCGGATCGTTGGGTTCCCATATAATGGCTGTTTTATCCCCTCTTTCTGAAAGATGTCTGTCTAAACAGTTTTTAGTGATGTTTAATTTTGCGTTTTTAAACCATGTGATTTTGGCTTCGTTCATGTCATAATCCACCACTTTGCTCCATCGTTGATACCACACAAAATTCTTGTCCGCAATGTTATCCCAGAATTTTTTAGGGTTTTTTATTGATTTTTTATATTGTTTAAAGTAATCAGGAAGATCTTCGATCTGGTACTGTCTCATATCTTTTTTCTTTTATAATTATATTTTGTGTAGTAAAGTTAGTAATGTATATTCAGAACTAACCTGCATATTGCTTATATTTTTCTTGTATTTCTTCAATGATTATTTCATCATCAATGGTTGACGGAATCTGAAATTCTTTACCGTCCAATAATGTTCTGATGAGTTTTCTTAAAATCTTTCCGGAGCGTGTTTTAGGCAGACGTTTTACAGCCATTACGTTTTTAAGACATGCAACAGCACCGATTTTTTCACGAACGGCTTTTACAATTTCTTTTTCTACCTCTTCTTCTGAAATTGTTGCTCCGTTTTTCAAAACTATTGTAGCAAAAGGAATCTGTCCTTTTAAATCATCATCGATTCCAACAACTGCACATTCTGCAACATCGGGGTGTGAGGAAACAATTTCTTCCATTTCGGAAGTTGATAATCGATGTCCTGCTACATTGATGACATCATCCACACGACCTGTAATGAAAATATAACCGTCTTCATCTTTTATGGCTCCGTCTCCGGAAAAATAATATCCTTTGTATTGGGATAAATAACTTTTCTCAAAACGTTCATTATCATTCCATATTCCGAGCAAAGCACCTGGAGGAAGAGGAAGTTTTATAGCTAAATAACCTTCATGATGAGGGTCTAATTCATAACCGTTTTCATCGAAAATTTTAATGTCATATCCGGGGATTGGTTTTCCTGCAGATGCTCTTTTTATTTTATAACTATCATCAAAAGTCATTAAACCTAACATTGGCCAACCGGATTCTGTCTGCCACCAATGGTCTATTGCAGGAACCCCAATATGTTCTGCAAACCAGTCAAGGGTGGCAACATCACATCTTTCTCCTGCCAAAAACTGCTTTTTGAAATGGCTCAGATCATATTTTTTTACCAGTTCTCCGTTTGGATCTTCTTTTTTGATGGCCCGAATGGCGGTAGGCGCGGTGAACATCACAGAAACTTTGTATTCCGAAATTATTCTCCAGAAAGTTCCTGCATCTGGAGTCATGATAGGTTTTCCTTCAAAAATGATGGTCGTATTTCTGTTGATTAATGGTCCGTAAACCGAGTAACTGTGGCCAACTGCCCATCCGAAATCTGATGCAGCCCAGTAGGTTTCGCCTTCAGAAACGCCATAAATGTATTTCATTGAGAATTTTAAAGCTGTAGCATAGCCTCCTGTGTCTCTTTTTATACCTTTCGGTTTTCCTGTGGTTCCGGAGGTATATAATAAATAGAGTGGGTGAGTAGACTCAACGGACACACAATCTGAAGGTACTGATTGCTGAACAAGTTCTTCGTAATCAATCAACCCTTCAAACATTTCATGTTGATTGTCAACTAATTTTCTGTTGTAAACGATAATGTTATCTACTTTATCCTGCGCTAATTCAATAGCTTTTTCAACCAATGGCAAATAAGGAATTCTTTTTGCAATCTCAACTCCTGCGGTTGCTGTAATTAGTGCTTTAGGTTTGCAGTCGTCTATTCTTACAACTAGTTCATGAGGAGCAAAGCCACCAAAAACCACATTGTGAATAACTCCGATTCTCGCACAAGCCAACATGGCAAAAAGGGTTTGTGGAATCATGGGCATATAAATAACAGCAGTATCGCCTTTCTTTAATCCTAAAGAAGTTAAACCTCCCGCGAATTTTGAAATTTCCTGTTGTGCTTCGTTAAAAGTATATGTTTTTTTCTGGTTGGTAACGGGAGAATCATAAATAATTGCCGGCTGTTCTCCGAAACCGTCTTCAATATGTTTGTCGATGCATAAGTAGCACATATTCAGTTTTCCATCCTCAAACCATTGATTGTAATTGTTTTCGTCCAAAGATGTGATTTTGGTAGGAAAATCGAACCATTTTATTTCTTTAGCCTGTTCCTGCCAGAAATTTTCTTTGTCTTCTATGCTTCTTTTAAATAATGTATCTGCATTCATGTCAATCAGTTTTTAAAATAAATCTTCGATTTGCTGTATGAGTTTTTTGATGGAATAAGGTTTGGTAACATACGCATCCGCGCCCATTTCCATGCCTTTTTCTATATCTCTCGGGTTGTTTTTTGCACTGAGGAAAATTACCTTGGTATTT
>JAFAAJ010000208.1 GCA_023426625.1 Bacteroidota bacterium | reverse complement strand
CCTTAAGAGATGCCTTTATTTTGGTGGCAATTGTGGTATTTATTTTCTTGGGCGACTGGAGATCGACTTTAATTCCGATTATTGCGGTTCCCGTTTCGCTGATTGGAACTTTCTTTGTCATTCAAATGTTCGGAATGTCGATCAACTTGGTAACCCTTTTCGCTTTGGTTTTAGCCATCGGAATTGTGGTAGATAACGCGATTGTGGTGATTGAAGCCGTCCACGCAAAAATGGAAGAAAGCGATATTACGCCTTATAAAGCGGTAAAAGAAGTAATGGGAGAAATTGCAGGAGCGATCATCGCAATTACAGCAGTAATGGTTGCCGTGTTTATTCCGATTTCATTCATGACAGGTCCTGTGGGAGCATTCTATCGCCAGTTTTCGATTACGATGGCAAGTTCCATTGTAATTTCCGCCGTTGTTGCGTTAACATTGACTCCCGTTTTAGCAGCGATGTTATTGAAAAATCATCATGGTAAACCTAAAAAGTCTAATATTTTTACGAAAAGCTTAGATTCCTTCAATAGAGGATTTGATAAAGTGACAGGAAGATGCCTCATTTCTAAGAAAAATCGTTACACGAAAAGTAGTAACATGGGGAATTTTAGCCGCTTTCTGTATCGGAATTTTCATTGTAAACAAAGCGCTTCCGGGAGGTTTTATTCCGAATGAAGATCAGGGAACGATTTATGCGATTGTACAGACTCCTCCGGGATCAACACTGGAGCAGACCAACAAGGTTTCCAGAGCATTGCAAAAAGTCTGTCAGGGAGTTGAAGGGGTAGAATCTGTATCGTCTTTGGCAGGATATGAGATCATGACGGAAGGTCGTGGTTCTAATGCCGGAACATGCTTGATCAACCTGAAAAGCTGGAATGATCGTGAGCATAATGTAAAAGAAATCATGGAAGAGCTCGAGGAAAAATCTAAAGACTTGGGAGCCACCATTGAATTCTTCGAGCCACCTGCGGTTCCTGGTTTCGGTTCCTCAGGAGGATTTTCTATGAGACTGCTTGATTTGAACAGAACAACCAATTATCAGGATTTTGATAAAGTAAATAAAGATTTCATCGCCGAGCTTAAAAAACGTAAAGAGCTGACTGGCGTTTTCACCTTCTTTGCAGCCAACTATCCTCAATATGAGCTGGTTTTTGATAATAATGCAGCCATGCAGAAAGGGGTGTCTATCGGTACTGCAATGGAAAATCTGAATATCCTAATAGGAAGTACTTATGAGCAGGGATTCATCCGTTTCGGACAGTTCTTTAAGGTATATGTACAGTCTTCTCCGGAATTCAGAAGGCTTCCTTCGGACATCATGGGGCTGTATGTGAAAAACGATCACGGTGAAATGGTTCCTTATTCAGCATTTATGACAATGAAAAAAACGCAGGGCCCGAACGAAATTACGCGTTACAATATGTACAATTCAGCGGCAATTCGCGGACTTCCGGCGGAAGGCTATACAACAGCGGATGCAATTCAGGTGATCAACGAAGTAGCGGCAAAAACATTACCTCACGGGTATAAAGTGGCTTGGGAAGGATTGTCCTATGATGAAGCACAGCGCGAAAATGAAGCAATCTATGTATTCCTTGTCGTTTTAGTATTCGTTTATCTGGTTTTGGCAGCGCAATACGAGAGTTTCATTATTCCGTTTTCTGTGTTGTTTTCACTTCCGGTCGGTGTTTTTGGATCTTTTTTACTATTAAAAGCAATGGGGCTTGAAAATGATATCTACGCTCAGGTTGGGCTTATTATGATCATCGGGTTATTAGGTAAAAACGCCGTACTTATCGTTGAGGTTGCAGTAAAAAGCCGGCAGGCAGGCCTTTCTATTCTTGATGCTGCAATTGAAGGCTCCAGAGCACGTTTCAGACCAATTTTAATGACTTCTTTTGCGTTTATTGCAGGTTTGGTTCCTCTTGTTTTTGCGGGCGGGGCAGGAGCAATCGGAAACCATACGATCGGAGCTTCTGCCTTGGGTGGAATGTTGATAGGAACTGTGTTCGGAGTTATTATAATTCCGGGGTTTTACTACATTTTTGCCAAATTATCAGACGGCAGGAAAATGATCAAAGACGAAGACGAATCACCATTAAGCGAAGACATAATCCATTATGAATAAGAAAAGAATATATCAATATGCAGGAACAGCTTTCTTTTTACTAAGTCTCGCTGCCTGTAAACCAATAGAAATAGAACAACGTGTTGAAAACAAAGCGGTTCCTGAGAAATATGCTTCGGCAGAAAACGATACCCTCAACACCGGAAAGCTAAAGTGGAACGAATACTTTACCGATCCTAATCTTCAGGCATTAATTAACCAGGCATTACAGAATAATCAGGAGCTCAATATCGTCCTGCAGGAAATTGAAATGTCTAAGAATGAAATTAAAGCTAAAAAAGGAGAATATTTGCCTTCTGTTGGCTTAAAAGCAGGAGCGGGAGTAGATAAAGTCAGCCGTTATACCAACATTGGGGCAATGGAAGCCAATACTGAAATTGAACCGGGAAGAGAGGTGCCGGAACCTTTGTTCGATTTTGGAGTAGGGGTGCAGGCAAAATGGGAAACGGATATCTGGGGAAAACTTCACAATGCCAAAAGAGCTCAGGTACAGAGATATCTGGCAAGTGTTGAAGGAAAGAACTTTATGATCACAAACCTCATTTCGGAAATTGCCGAATCGTATTACGAATTGTTGGCTTTAGACAATGAGCTGATGATTGTCAATCAGAATATCAAGATTCAGACTGATGTTTTAAATATCATTAAAGAGCTGAAAAAAAATGCAAGATCCAACGAACTGGCTGTGAAAAGATTTCAGGCTCAGGTTTTGAAAACACAGGGAATGCAATATGATATTCAGCAGAAAATTGTAGAAACTGAGAATAAGATCAATTTTTTGGTTGGCAGATTTCCACAGCATATAGAAAGAAATCAGGATGTATTTGATTCTCTGTTTCCGCAGACTGTTTATACGGGAATTCCTTCTGAACTTCTTGAAAACAGACCGGATATTAAGCAGGCTGAATATGAATTGGCAGCGGCGAAGCTGGATATTAAATCCGCAAAGGCAAGGTTTTACCCTTCGTTCGATATAGGAGCGGGTTTAGGATTACAGGCATTTAACCCGACTTATCTCATCAAGCCGGAATCGTTCCTGTTTTCTTTAGCTGGCGAGCTTACTGCACCGCTTATTAACAGAAATGCAATCAAGGCGGCATATTATAATGCTAATGCTAGACAGATTCAGGCGGTATATCATTATGAACAGACGATCCTTAATGCGTATATCGAAGTAGCTAATCAGATTTCAAAAATTCAAAATTTAAATAAAAGCATTGATATCAAATCGCAGGAAGTAGATACTTTAATGAAGTCGATTGATATTTCCAACGACTTATTTAAATACGCAAGAGCTGATTATATGGAAGTTTTATTAACTCAACGAGAAGCTTTGGAGTCTAAATTTGAGCTTGTTGAAAAGAAAGTCAATCAACTTAAAGCAACTGTTGCTGTTTATAGAGCTCTTGGAGGAGGTTGGGATCCAAATGAGGTGTATATACCGGAAATGACCGGAAAATAATACATTTTTATTTGTCAGATAAGAAGCTGTCTCATCTTGAGGCAGCTTTTCCGTTTAGAAAAAAAATGTGAAACAGGATTAAAAAATTATCCCTTATCTTTATGAAATAAAAAAACCGACATAAAGTTAAACTTTAAATGTCGGTTCTGTGAGCGCGAAAGGATTCGAACCTTTGACCGTCTGCTTAGAAGGCAGTGTAAATTTTATTTCATTATGGGACTACAATTAAGATTTTTGAACTAGATAATCAGGATCATTTTACGGAGATTTTTTCAACTCCTTTGGAGTCAATGGAAACTATGTATCTGGGAGATTTTAATGGTGATGGGAAAACTGATATTATATCTCCTATGGCTGATGATTCTTCAGATTCGCGAATGTATATTTCCACAGGAAAAGGATTTATTAAACATTACTATTCTAATTTATTCTTATTTCAACGAAGCTGGCAAGGAGCTCCAAGAAAAAATAGAAATATTCAGAGAACCTATACTGCTCCAGATTTAAATAAAGATGGTAAAAGTGATTTTATGGTTTTTGAGTCTCAGGTATGGTTCAGAGACGGTTGGTCTGATTGGAATAATCCTGATTCAAGTTATGGAATCAATTATCTGAGGAATGAGGGTGTAGATAGTACTGGTAAGCCTATTTTTACAAATGCTTACAGTATTTCTCCTGTTGAGTTAAATATAGAGAGTGAGACATTAAATTTTTCAATGTATGGAGAGCATTATACACCTATTGTTGGAAGTTTTAGAGTCTCTCAACTCAATACAGAATTAGTTATTCTTCATAAAAATACATTAACTACCTGGGATTTTGGAAATAAGCTCAATACAATTTCTAGAATAAAGTCTATCACACAAGGTGGATTGAAAACAGACGTAGAATATGCTGTATTGTCTAATGATGGAAATATTTATAAATCTTATTTAACTACTAGTCCCGTTAATTATCCTTATGTGAGTGTTAAAGAGAACCTTACTTATGATGTTGTTTCTAAACTTATTCAAGGAGAAAGAAAACAAGAATTTAGATACCGCGATTTAATTGGGCATTTGCACGGTAAAGGGATGATTGGGTTTAGACAAACAGCAAAATCTACATTCTTTTCTAATGGTTTTGAGAATACTAAAGTTTGGAGTGGTTCAGAGATTAATCCTACTAATGAAGGATTACCTTATAAAGACTGGTCGATCCGAACAACTGATGAGAATAAGGTTTTCCCGACAGATATTTCTCTGAACAATAATCAACTACTTTCATTTAAACATTATGATTATAAGATAGACAAACTTTTAAATGGAACCGTAGTAACAATGGTCTCTAATGCAGATAAACCTAAAATTGTTACCTCTATCAATCCTTATATTACAACGTCTAAAGATTTTTTAAAGAATATTAAAACAGTTCATAAAGTAGAAAGTTATAATTCTGATTATCTGCCGACGAAGTCAATAACAACAATTAACGATGGACAAGCAATTTCTACATCAGAATTAGATTATTATCCTTCCAATCTTAGTCCAGGATCCGATTACAACATAGGAAAGCCAAAAACAAAAATAGAAACTATCCAAGCGTATGGAGACACAAAAATTGGAAAAGAAGAATATGTTTACGAAAAAAATCTTTTAAAATCATCAAAAACATGGAACAGAGATAATACCGAATATATATTAGAGATTAACAATTATGATGGTTTTGGAAATGTTATTCAAAAAACTATCAGTAATAGTATTGATTCTCAAACAAAAACAACATTAATTGATTATGATAATAAAGGTAGATTTGCCGTAAAGAAGACAGATGAATTAGGTTTAAATAATATTATTGTTTATAACGACTGGGGACAAATTCTCTCTCAAACAGATCCATTTGGTAATATTTTATCAAATACCTATGATGGATGGGGTAAATTAATAAAGTCGAAAACCAATCTTGGAGGGACTACTACTTATGAATATGCAAAAGATAGTGAGTTTAATACATTAGTTACACAGTATGATCCTAATAATGCGGTTTCCAAAAAATATACAAATATTTTAGGACAAGTATACAAATCATCAACAAAAGCTTTTGGACAAGGACAATTTATTTCTACAGATATTCAATATGATGTATTAGGAAGAAAAATTAAAGAAAGTGAACCCTATTTTGAAGGACAAAATGCAAGCCAATGGAATACTATAGCCTATGATGATTCCGTTTTCCCCGCTAAAATTACAATCACAGCATTTAACGGAAAAAAACAAGAGACCTCTATAGTTGGTACAACTACAACTCAGAAGGAGCTTAATGGTTATGGAAGAACAACTTCTAAAACTACAGATGCTTTAGGAAATGTAGTTTCTTCAACCGATAAAGGTGGAACAATCCAATTCTCTTACAATGCAGCGGGAGAACAGATCAAAGCACAATATGCTGAAAATATTGTTACCACAAAATATGACAGCTGGGGAAGAAAATCAGAATTCAATGACCCATCCAACGGATTGTATAAATATGAATATGATGGTTTTGGGCAGCCTAAAAAGATAATTAGCCCAAAAGGAACAAAAGAATATACTTATAACAATTTGGGGCAGTTAATTACCCAAACAGAATTATCTACTACAGATGGAGGACAAGCTACTAATAAGATAATTTCTTTTGCCTACGATGGCAAAGGAAGGGTTATTTCAAAATCAGGAACTTCAAATGGAAAAACCTACAGTTCTAATGTAACTTATGATCCACAAGGAAGGCTGATATCTGCTTCAGAAAGCAGTAATGGTAAATACTTTATTCAAAAAGGAATTACTTATGATGATAAAGCAAGAGTTATTTCTTATGAAAAACAATTGTATTCATCTGGTGTTCTTACTAAAGTTCAGATTGAAAATGTTTATAAAGATTGGAATGGGGAGCTCTATCAGGTAAAAGATAAAGTTTCAGGAAAAGTTCTTTGGGAACTTAAAGAAACTAATGTAAAAGGAAAAGTCCTTAAAGCTAGATTAGGAGCGGTCGACATTAATAATACGTATGACAATAATGATTTATTGAGTAGTGTAAATCATTCTTCTGCAGTTAAACCAAGTATTTTGCAGATTTCTTATTCATTTGACGCTCTAAAGAATGAATTGAAAAGCAGAACTACAGGAGGTGATTTCAATATTGTAGAATCCTTTGATTATGATGATAACAATAGATTGATCAATTGGACGGATCCAATAACAGGAATCATGCCAACAGCCAATAGAAATATTTATGATATAAAAGGAAGGATTACCCAAAATGATCAGGTAGGAACCATCAAGTTTGAGAACTCTTCTAAAATCTATCAGCCAACAGGGATGACCTTAAATGCGGTAGGAACTCAGAATTATAACAATGACTTGATTCAAAGCATTGTTTATAATGAAAATAATGATCCGGTATTCATTGATGGTGAAAAGGGAGATGTTGCTTTCCGATATGGTCTAACAAGTATGAGGCAAAGAGTTACCTATGGAGGTAATTTTAGCAGTGATGGTGAAGGCAAATTCACAAAATTCTATAGTGAAGATTCAAGTTTTGAAGTATTAAAAGATAATATTACAGGTAAGGAAAAACATATTATTTACATTGGAGGAAGTCCTTATGAAAGCAGTATTATATATATGAAGAATTTTGATGATTCTAACGGTTCATATAAATTCTTGCATAAAGATTATTTAGGAAGTATTCTGGCAATAAGTGATGAGATAGGAAACAAACTGGAACAAAGACATTTTGATGCCTGGGGGAATTTCACTCATCTTCAGACGGGTAATGGAGCCATTATTACAGATAAAAATATTATTAATAATGCTTCGTTATTAGTAGATAGGGGCTATACCAGCCATGAACATTTTGCAGAGGTAGGAATCATCCACATGAACGGTAGATTATATGATCCGTTACTCAGAAGATTCTTAAATGCAGATGAAAATATTCAGGATTCTTACAATACCCAGAATTATAATAAATATGGATATGTACTGAATAATCCTCTTTTGTTTAATGATCCTACTGGAGAAATAATGGGGTGGGATGATGCAATTATTGCCATAGGTATTGCTATAATTACCTCTGTTGCTACGGATTATTATATGAACAGACCTGTAAATGTAGGGAATATGGTTCAGTCTCTTTCAATGACTTTAATGTCCATTGGAGTTACTAGTGGCATTGGAGATGCTTTTAGAGTAGGGGGTGAAGTAGTGAAAGCGCTTGGGAAAACCGGAAGCATAATTGCTAGAGCTGGAGCGCATGCCCTTGCTCAAGGGACACTTTCTTATGTACAAGGGGGTAAATTCTGGAGTGGAGCATTGAGCGGAGCATTTGCTAGTGTGTCTGGTGATTTGCTAGGCTTAGCAAAAAACACTTCTGGAGAATTCAGTGTTATCAGAAGTGATGGTTTTGCAATGCTGACTGGTGCTATTGCTGGTGGTGTTGGGTCTGTACTTGTTGATGGGAATTTTTGGACGGGAGCAGCGCAAGGGTTAGTAGTAACTGTATTTAATCATCTTGCTTTACATGAACCCCCTACCGGATATAATGAAAATTATTTTGCTGATGAAACAGGTGAATATTATAAAATCAGTGATTATCTTTACGAGCATAGAGTTGATGGGAAAATTGTTGAGACCAAGTTCATTTCAGGAATTCTTTTGAAATCCAAATTCAATGTGGCTAGGGAATGGGTCTCTGCAATCAGTAAAACTGGAAACTTGT
>JAFAAJ010000181.1 GCA_023426625.1 Bacteroidota bacterium | reverse complement strand
TAACCAACCTGAGAGAAAGTGAACGGATTAAGGAGGTCACCATTAACATCCAGGGAGTTTCCTGTACTTAAGCTGTTGAAGTAATCAATGCTTGACTGGATTCCTGTTGCTGTATACGTTGCGTTATAAGCGTGCAAAATATCAAATTTGGAGAACTGCCCATTAATGATCGGAATATTCCTTAATCCCGAGTAAGTAATTCTCCAGTTCGGAATAGGTAATCCTGCTTTTTTAGCATTACCGATCTGTTTCACAGATTTTCCTTCTACGGCAGCTCTGAATGCAGGAATCAACACATAAGCATTGGCAATACTATGCCCTTCGGTAAATCCATCTGTTCCGATTGTTCCGCCCATTTGTTGAGAGATCGTTCTTGCATTCTCGCGGATAGCTTCGTAAATCGCACGTCCTTCCTGGAAGGATGTTTTAAGAAGTACTACCGAATTGGAATAAGTTACGAGATCATTTGCAAAGGCAAAGTTATGATCCGGAGTATTCAGGTTCTGGATATTATTGAATCCTGACTGAGAGAAGTTTCTATTATAATTGTGTAAGGCATTAATGTCTATTCTAAAATCATTAATAGGTACTATCTGTAAGTTGGCTCTTAATTCACGGGTTGACATTCTGATGTAAGGATCCGTCATAAGATCGGCCGTACTTACCCATCCGTTTTCCAGTACCGTTCTTCTGATATCAGCTTGTGACCCCAACAGGAATCCTATTGTAGGTCCTCCTAAAGTCTGTCCATAACCATACCAGTTCGGAGCGGATAATAATCCCGGAATTACCGTACCATTGTTTTCTGAGTAATTAACATCCAACTGCTTGAATGAAGTCAGGAAGAAAGCCATGCTCTGAAGTGGCGTCAGTCTGTTTTTGAATTTATACTTTTTGTATTTGTATCTGTTCTTTTCCCAAGCCTGAGTGTACGCATTATTCAAGGAGTCGATTTCCTGTCTACGTTTCTGAAGTTTTGTAGAAATATCCTTGAAATATTTGAACTGACTAAAGAATTTCGGAATATCCGCAGTCGCCGTAGCCTGAATAACATTGGTATTCTGCCCTATTGATCCCAAGCTTCCTTCCGGACTTGAAAGTAAAGCTGTAGATCTTGCATTCCAGTTATATGTGAAGCCATATCCTACTTCAGCATCAATGAAATCTAAATATGGAAGATATTGGAATGGCAATTTGTAATTCAACTGAACTCTGTGGTTGTATAAAACAGGTCTTCCTGCTCTGAATACATTTCCGAAGATGGAGTTATTATCCATGGTATTGACATCCACATTATCATTAAGCGTTCTCATGGTGGAGTTAATATCCAGCTTTAATGATTTTGTAAAATTGAAACCTATTCCATACTGCCATCCAAAATAGAAGTTTCTGTTTTTGATGGCTGCGAAATCTTCTTCAAAGTTTCCATTTAAGATGGCATCAATATTTCTAAATTCAAGTTCATTGTAATTTCTGTCAACTTCCGTTCTGAAAGATATTCTTGTCGGAATCGGGTTGATGTTGAATTCTTTAATCCATCTCAGATATTTGGTAGACTTAGCTGTATCGCTGATCATTTTATTGAAAGGCTTAACGGACCATGGCTTGAATGTATAATTATAGTCTATATATCCTCTCAGGTACTGTCTGTAGTTTCTCTTCGTATAGATGTCTCTATAGAAATCATCATTATACACCGCAGTTACCGAAACGTTTTCTATATCGTAGAATTTAGGTTTCTTATTTTGGTTTACTCTTTCCTTATGCATGTTTACCACACCAATACTTCTCTGTTGAGTATAGGTTCTGGCTACTTTTTTAAGTTCTTCTCTATTAGCTGCTTTCTTGAACTCTACGTCGGTATCCAAAGGATTGTATTTCGGATCTTCGATGGTTTGAGAGTAAGAATAGTTTAATGGAATTTTTACTCCACTTTTTTCAGGTAATAATTTATCTACGTTGATGGCTGTATTGATACTGAATGCAGATTGTGTAGACTGGTTTCTTTCCGCAGGCTTAGAATCAATATTTCCGAAACCTACAGATGTATACGATGCGTTGGTATTTACTGTGGCAAAATCTCCAAGGTTGAAATTCAAACTTGCATTTCCTGCATAACCTCCATCGTTCTCAATTTCCGAAAGACGGATCTCGTTGACCCAAAGTACCCTGTTTATAGATCCTCCGAATCTAGATCCTCCATTTCTTATACCGATCATAATTGTAGTAATATTTCCAAGGCTCGGACGTCCTTTGATATAGATCTTTTTAAAGGTATCACCGCCTTCAAAAACTGGATCTAATGTTCTTTCCGCAATATTACTCGGAGAGTTTTTATCTCTTCTGATCTTGGCATCTACAAAATTTTGAATATCAAAATCCACTTCGTTTTCAAACGGCCAGATTTCCATTGGTGCAGTTGCTGTTCTCGGGGTAAGCTTCAAAGAGGCTTCATATTCATAATAGTTGTCTGTAGCATCACTACCGAAACGGATAAAGAATTTGGTTTTCTCATCGATCCTTCCAATATAAGAGTCCTCGTTTTTAGGATCTTGAGCATGAACAAAAACTTTCAATTTTTTATATCTTCTCATATCCAGTGAGGTATTTTTGAACACTCCTCTTGACTCATTTGCTGGGAGGCTATTAGCTTTCATATAAAGAGAAGCTTCGTTTTGTCTTTGTGCTCCTGCATTACCACTCAGAACCTGCCTGTCAATTCCCGGAGGAAGCACATAAGGAGGCTGGTTCAATGCATTTTCTTCAATATTTACACTTCCTACTTCAAAATTATTAGGATCTGGAACACCTGTTGTTCCTTCATCTGTTGCAGGGTCAGGTATAGAAATAGGTGTTGTGGAAGTATTAAAATATTTAGCTGTATTTTTAGGGTATCTTCTCCAGTCTGATCTTACCAGATCCATTGTTCCAAATCGCAGAGTAGCAGTTTCCTCAAATCCTGTTAATAATAATCTTGCAAATCTTACATTATTGAGAACATCAGGACTTTTATCTCCTTCTGCTCCAGCTTCTTCATATTTTGAAACCGGAATTCGGAATAAGTACCATTTAACATCTTCAGTCTGTCCATTCTGGAATTGTGCCTGAACAGTTTTAATATCAACAATATTATTATCTCCTAAAATTAGGCTTGCAGGATCAAGATTGACAACATACTCGTTATAATTTTCATTCTGATCAAGGTTATAGTCTTTATTGATATCTTCTGCATCCGGAGTTTGTGAAGCTACTTCTAAAGAGTTACTTTGAGAGTTTCCTTCCGGGTTTCTGAAGTATTTATATCTTTCAATAACTGAAGAAGCCTGACTTCCTGTAAATTTATCCGACATATAGAAGACAAAGTCATCCAACGCAGGGTCTGATAAATTGGTAACCGGGTTTACGAAAGTATTTCCAAACTTGATGGATTCCTGGTCTGAGCTTAAACCATCATACCCTAAATCCTGAGCTGTTCTATCCTGCCCTTCGGTTGCAAACGCATAAAGGATCGGCGGTTGCTTTGGCTGTACCCCCCAGTTTGAGTTTGTAGTCGTAGAGGGTGCTGAATGTGTTGGAAGTCCATTTTCATACTGCATTAAACCATCTTTCAGGATATCTTCTGAAACATTTCCTAAGTGCAATCTCAATTTTGGATTGGCTCCTAAAGTTTTTCCGTCCGCATAAGGATCCATCAACCAGAATTCAACATATTCAATATTGGAATTGACGAAGTTAGAAACACTGATAGGTCTCATAATCCCCGCCCATCTGTCCGCAGCATTTTCAGCATTTGGATTTACGTTGTACGGTCCTTTTTCTTTAGGGTAATAAGAAATATCGAATGTATTGGTAAAGGTTTGTTCACCGGCTACAAAATCTCTGTTATTATAAATCTCAGAATATTGTACTCTTCTTGATGCATGGTTGGAAACAGACTGTGGAGTAATTCCCGCAGGTGCTTTTCCTCCTACACCCCAAAATCTAGGGTCAATATTATACCAAGATAATAATCCTCTTCCGTATCCGCTTGTAAGATCGTCATTGGCGGGTAATCCATTAAATGGCGGAAGTGTATTTTTTTCCGGTCTTGATGCCAAATTCCATGCTGCCGGTTCCTTTAATGAAATTTTAGAAGTGGTTTGTTCGAAGTCGTCAATATATGACTGGTCATTCGTTCCTTTATTTAATCCCGGAAGTAAATAGGCCGCTTCCATTTTGAAATTCAGGTTGGAAGGTGCTTCTGTATTCACCAATGGAATTTTATCAGTAAGCCTTGTCAGGAATGGAAGCTGGTTATTGTACATCAAATTGATTCCTGCCATGGTATTATTCACGGCTTCCTGCCCATAATTTACTTTTTGGGTAAGTGGAGATTCGGAATAGTTTACAACCGTTCCTCCTAAAATGAAATTCTCATTGAATCTTCTTTCTAAGTTCAACCCTAAGAATCTTTTTCTTTGGGTATTGAATGTCAGTTGATTTTCTAATGAAATATTGATCGCCTGTCCGGATTGTTTTACATTTTCATTGATGATGGTAACACTCCCTAACATATAGTCCACCGTATAGTCAACTCCTTCAGTTAACTGTACTCCATTTGCCGTAACTTTTACAGAACCTTGGGGAACATTTACGGCACCAAGAGAGATTCCCTGTCCCTGTGTCCCTTTGTAACGACCTTCCAGGGTGTAACGCTGTGCAAGGTTATTAGATAAAGCGGTTTGTTTTTGCTGGCTATATAATTCCGAGAAGACATACTGAGGATCATTACTTCCTAAAACTCCTGCCATATAGCTACCGAAAGGCTGTACTTTGGTAAAGATTACTCTTCCTGTTTCCGGTCTGATGGTGATTCCGTTCACAAAGTCAAAAACTCCATCTCCCATTACGCCACCGTTGTTTTGTAAGTCGCCATTCATGTTCAGACGATCCCAATTCAATAGCTTTAACAGGTTGATGTCCTGAACCGGTGTATTAGGCAGGTAATTCACTTTACCGCCGGTTTTTGCATCACGATAGTATACATTCAGAATAAACCCATCCTGATCTACTTGTCCCGCATCTAATGGATAGATATTTTTCATCATCAGATCCCACATCGGAGAACTGATCTTTGTGGTATTGTTTGATCTTAATACCTTGGTAATCAAAATAGGGCTTTCTTCCGAAAATTCCCCTACTTTATAAACCTGATTGGTTCCATTCACGGTGTATGAATAAGATACTGCCAAAAGTTGGTTATCATTCAGTTTTTGGTTTAATGAGATGTACCCTAACTGTGGCTGGAAGGTATATTCATTGGCATTTAACCTTCTTGCTTTTTTATTGAAGATGAACTGTTCCCCATTATCATAAACTTCAGGTGTTCCCTGAGCATTTGGGAAAGACTGTCCCTGTAGTACGTTTGCATAATTGGTTCCCGCATCTCTTGGCGTACCCATTGCTGTGGAGATCCCACTGTAAAGACCATTCTGAGAATTGTCCGGCAATCCGGAAACTCCTTCTCCCAAGTCCCGAATACCTACGATACTTTTTTGATAGGCAAGGTTACTGTTCCCCTGATCCAAAACCCAAACTTCTAATCTGGTGATATTGATCTTAGAATTGATCTGAGGATAATTCAGCAAAGCATTATCATAATTATTTAGGAAATAATGACCTAAAAAGTAGTGTTGATTGTCTTCATAGTCAATAGCATTGATCTTAAAAGAATTCATCACACCGCCTCCCTGAACAACAATATTTCGGGCTTCACCCTGTTGTTGGGAAAGAACGAGTGTCCCGTATGTTTTGCCCAACTGGAATTCAGATTTCACCCCGAATAATGATTGTGAGCCACGTATCAAACTGGTTGAAAGCGGCATATTCACATTCCCGAATTCTATTCTCTTGATGATTTTATCTTCACCTCCTGCTCCCGGAGAATTAATATCTCCAAGTCCTTTCTGCTGAAGGTCTTTCCAGCTTCCTTTTGCCTGCCAAACGAGATTCATTCTGTTCTCGAAAGCGAAACCACTCTGGGTATCATAATTGGCTTTCAATTGAAGGTTTTCACCTACTTTCCCCAATAATCCCAGCTGAATTCTCTGATCGATATCAAACGTAAAACTCTTCCTGTTCTGAGGAAGAATCATAGGGTTGTCTATTTTTTGGTATAGTCCGGCAAAATCAAAAGAGGCATATCCTGAAGGGATAATTTCGATCTTGTTACTTCCGAATATGGTTTCGAAAAGCTTGTTACGGATGGTAAGTGAAGGAAGTAAGCCTTTTTTCCGGGCATCACTTTTATCTTTCCTGAAAAGAAGATTGTACTTGTCTGATTTCTCTTTGTAATAGGCCCTGGACTGCGTTGCAAGCATAAATTCCTTATAGTCTTCCGGAGACATTGCCGTAGGGGGACCTGTGAT
>JAFAAJ010000124.1 GCA_023426625.1 Bacteroidota bacterium | reverse complement strand
ATGTTTCATATTCAAACCATACTCAAGCGCTTTTCTCATTAAAGGTTCTACTTTTGTCGGGTGGTCCTGAGCTAAAGTCAGCCCTTGCAGATAGTGGAAATATCCGTATTGAGACTTATGAAGCTGGGCTTGATAATTGGTGATATTATTCAGGAATTTTGAAGCTTTCACCATATCCTGTTTTCTTAATTGCCAGAACGCCAAAAGAATATTTTCATTTTTAAAAAACAGAAAAATAGGCAAAGCTGCCAAAAGGAATATTACGATTCCCCAACCTAAATTTCTGGTAAAAAACATCATGTAGATTCCGGTAAGGATAAGCAGTGCCGCAATTACAATTTTTATATACTTGTTCATTATTAAATTTTAGAAGTGCAAAGATAAGAAATTTGCAGGTTTAAAGTTTATAGTTCTGACTTGAAAGTTTGTATTTACCATCAAAACGGTTTCCCTGCCATATCACTGGGAACTTATAATTTACAGCTCATCACTTTTGATTCTTTCAAACGTCTGGAAACAAAAATCATAAGCATTCTTTTCGTCTTTCTCATGACAGATCTCGTTGGTTTTCATCCATATTTTCTCATCTATTTTCGGGAAAAACGTATCCGCTTTCAGATCTGCTTTCACTAAAGTAACTTCAAGCCTGTCTACAACATCCATCGTTTGTTCATAGATATTCCCCCCACCTATGATGAAGATCTCCTCATTGATCTTCTTTGCAAACTTTATCGCTTCCTTTATGCTTCCTACAATTAAAATTCCTTCTTCAAACCAATCTTTTTTTCTGGAGATAACAATATTGGTACGGTTCGGAAGTGGCTTCCCAATGCTTTCATAGGTTTTTCTTCCCATAATTACGGGATGTCCCGAAGTAAGCTCTTTAAAGTGTTTCAAATCTTTTGGAAGATGCCAAAGAAGCTGATTTTCAAAACCAATTTCATTTTTCTCTCCCATCGCTACCACTATTGTCGTCATTAAAATAATTTTTTACAAAATTAGCACATAATTTGTATATTTGGTTAGCACAAAAAATTTAAAAAAAATAAACTATGAAAAACAAGGGTTGCCTGAGCGCCGGTACCATCGGAATTGCTCTCCTTATAATTGTTGGGATTTTATTCTTCTGGGGAAAAAACGGGTATAACAACTTCGTGACAAAAGAACAGAATGTGAATACCAAATGGTCTAATGTGGAAACCGTTTATCAGAAAAGAGCCAATCTGATCCCTAATCTTGAAAGAACAGTAAAATCATATTCAAAATTTGAACAGGAAACATTAACGAAAGTTATTGAAGCACGTTCAAAAGCTACTTCCATCAACGTGGATCCTACGAATATGACTGAAGCGGATATTGCCAGATTCCAGGCTGCACAGGGAGAACTTACCGGAGCATTGAGCAGATTAATGGCGGTGGTAGAACAATATCCTAACTTAAAGGCAGATCAGCAGTATATCAACTTCCAAAGAGAATATACAGCTATTGAAAACAGCATCAGAACAGAAACAGTGTATTTCAATGAGGCTGCTCAGGATTATAATACTACGATAAAAACTTTCCCAAATAATATTTTGGCGAATTTCACCAACTTTAAAGAAAAACCTTATTTCAAAGCTGATGCAGGAGCACAAAAAGCGCCTGAAGTTTTCTCGGAATAATGAGCAATTTTTTAACAGATCAGCAGATAGCTTCCCTAGTGGAAGCTATTCAGTCAGCAGAAGAACATTCTACAGGGGAGATCAGAGTGCATATAGACTCTAATACGGAAACACAGAATGCAGAAACCGCATTTGAAGTTTTCAGAAAACTCTGCAAGGATAAAACTGCCGACAAAAACGCCGTGCTTTTCCACGTCAATTTTGAGCAGAAATACCTTACCATTATTGGAGATACAGGTATTCATGAGAAAGTGCACCAATCTTACTGGGACCACCTGCACGATTACATTACCTCCGAATTTGCCAAAGGAAATTATTATAAAGCATTAAAAAGCGCTATTCTGGAAACAGGTCTTGAACTTAAAAAACATTTTCCTGTAGAAGGAGAAAACCCCAATGAACTCCCTAATGAAATTACGTTCTCTTAAAATAGTATTTTCATTTGTATTGATCTGCTTTTACACGATTGTATCAGCACAATATACCATACCTAAAAAACCGGCTGTATTATATCCGGTATATGATGAAGCCAATCTTCTTACCCAGCAGGAAAAAGATGCATTGAATGATAAGCTCATCAAATTTGCAGATTCCACCTCCACGGAAATCGAGGTTATTATTATCCCATCCACTAAGGGAGAAGACATCAATTTCCTGGCAACGATGTTTGGCGAGAAATGGGGAATCGGTAAAAAAGAGACAGACAACGGAGTCGTTTTTCTTATCGCAACAGAAGACAGGAAAATGTCCATACAACAAGGAAGAGCTGTTGAACAATACCTTACAGCTTCTGTTGCGGGACAGATTTTGGATTATATCGTTACTCCCAATTTCAAGCAGGGACTTTGGTATGAAGGGATCAATCGTGGGACTTCAGCGATTATGGAAGCTTTACAGGGCAAATTCAAACCTTTGGCTACCCAAACTGATGATGGAGACGGAAGTATCTTCAAGATCATCATTATTGCATTCGTTATTTTTATTATTCTGATCTTTCTTTTCGGCAACAGGGGCGGAAGAGGTGGCGGAGGATACAATGATGACGACGATGTGATCATCACCAGAAGAGGACGCAGAAATTATCCTGGCGGATTTTTCCCATTCCCGGGCAGTTTTGGCGGCGGTGGCTTCGGTGGTGGAAGTTCCGGAGGTGGTGGTGGATTCGGCGGCTTCGGAGGAGGCGGTAGTTTTGGAGGAGGCGGAGCTTCCGGAGGATGGTAAAGCGTTATTAATAATCAACAATATTCTGAATCGGTCACATTTTGACCGATTTTTTTATTAAAACATAAAAAAACACCCATATTTTGAAGCTTAAATACTAAAAAATCAATAATTTTACTGAAAACGGAGGCTCATGAAGAAAACGCTGGTCATTTTTGCACATCCTTATCTGGAGCACTCAAATTCAAACAGAGAGCTTATCAATTTTTACGTAAGACATCAGCATTATACACTCAGAGACTTATATGAAGAATATCCCGATTTTCATATTGCTGCTTTCAGGGAAAGAAAGCGACTGAAAAACTATGACCGTTTTATTTTTCAGTTTCCTATCATCTGGTTTGGGGTTCCTCCCTTATTGAAACTATGGATAGATGAGGTTTTTGACCGGGACTGGCTTAAGAAAGACGAACATAATCCGTTGGAGGGAAAAGAAGTTTATATTTTGGTGACTACCGGCGGAAAGGAAAGGTCATTCAACAAAACAGGAACATATCAATATACCATTGAAGAACTCATCAGCGGACTGATTGTTTCTTTAAATGTATTCAAAGCCAATATCAAAAATATTAAAATCGTATATGAAGCAGGAAAGCTTTCCAAAAAAGAGATCATCCTGCACAAAAAAGAATTTATGGAACTCCTGAATCAATAAGTATGGAATCTTCTTTAGCAATGAACACCCTTATTTTCCTGGGCGTAGCCATTATTATGGTTCCGCTGGCCAGAAAATTGGGATTAAGTTCCGTGATCGGATATATTGTAGGAGGAATCATTATTGGACCTTATGTTCTTGAACTCACGGGAAAAGATGTTGATGACATTATGCATGCCAGTGAATTTGGGGTTATCATGCTTTTATTTCTGGTAGGATTGGAGCTGGAGCCCAGAAAGTTCTGGGAAATGCGGAAAAAAATCATCGGACTTGGTTTTACACAAATGCTTCTCACCATTGCATTGCTTTTCCTGATCTTTATTGG
>JAFAAJ010000059.1 GCA_023426625.1 Bacteroidota bacterium | reverse complement strand
AAGTATGATAAACCAGAAACACCGTACTAAAAGTTTTAGAGAATATTTTTTCATCTGTGCCGAATTATTTATTTTCTTGACTTTCCAAATCTATAAAATATTCTCAAATAACTGGTTCCAAAAAATGAAATTAATAAAGCTATTTTTGTTTTTTTTCTTGCGTTTTTATCTTTTATAACAGAAAACCTGTATTTTTTGATCAGTCTAAAAATTTCCTGCTCGTGTACTGATTTTGTTTCAGTTTCAAACAACAAGTGGAATAGCAAGCTTAGTATTCTACAATTGATACTGTCAGATAAAAATGAATGTTCTTCTTTTAAGGACTCTAAATCTTGAAGAATATATTTTAAACTCTGGAATTTCCTTTCATTAAATGGAGACCCTTCTATACTGTCATTCCTCAAAAGATAGTTATAGTTCCGAGCCGGAGCAAAAGCAACTCCCTCTTCCGATTTTAATATCAGTTTGTACGTGGTTAGTAAATCCTCGTATAATAATCCTTTAGGAAACGAAATATCTACAAACAATGATCTATGAAACAATTTAGCGGTAGCATTATTATCAAACAGATTCTGATAGAACATGGTTAATAAAGCTTCATGTTGCGATAAATGCTGACCGTTAAAACTTTTATAGTCATTTGTGATTTCATAACCTTCCTTAACGTGCTTAAATAAAGTAACGGTTATTTTTGTTTTATAATGAGTTACCAGATTAATAAGGTTTTCTATAAAGTTTTCGTCCACTGTATCATCACTGTCAACAAAAGTGAGGTATTCGCCTTTCGCTATTGTAATTCCGGAATTTCTAGCACAGGACAAACCACCATTCTGCTGATCTATCAGGACAATTCTGGGATCTTCACTTTCAAATTTTTCGCAAATTGATTTAGATTGGTCTGTAGACCCATCATTTACCAAAATAATTTCGAGATTTTTAAAAGTTTGCTTTTGTACACTTATAATACATTTTTCCAGATATTTTTCAACATTATAAACCGGAATAATTACTGAAACTAACAAACTCATAAGTTCAAAATTTTTGATTTGTACGGATAAGTTTCTCCCAAATTAGCATAAAGAATTGTTAACGCCCAATATAATAAAAACAGACTAATGACTGAGGTTACAAAAAAACGCTTCGCATTCTTTTTCTCTATGTTTTCTATTAAGATTGGGAAAATAATAATGGACATATAAGAAAAATAATACATCCCTCTAATCGCAAATGTTGACTTTAATGCTGCGAAACAAAAAACAAAAGAGACTAAGAATATACTTTGATATAAATTTTTATTTTCGACAGATTCGTTAAACTGTCTGCGAAACAAAATAGTTAAACCCAAAAAAATAACACATAAAAATAGTTCGGAAATGGGTATATTTGAACCATAAACCCCTGTTGAACTATATGTATCGAAGCCCTGGTCCATTGCTCCAACGCCAATGACCATTGCAATAATCTGATCGAGTAAAATGATTACCGAAATACAGGTAAAAGATACGATCAGTTGAAAAAGCCAAAAATTTCTCGTGAATTTTGATGTATAAAAGACAAGAGCAAACATTCCGAAAAAAATTACTGCAGAATAATGGAATGCCACCGCTAAAAAGGCAAATATAAGTGCTTTTACAGTTCTGCCATTCAACAAATTCGAGAAAGAATACAAACAGACTGCAATCGCCATAGTCTGCCTTGTCATATTCAAAGAATTGGAATAATATAGTAGAAAATAGACCAAGAAAGCCCATGGTAATAAGCCTCTCCGTTTGAAATTCAGTATCGTCAGTGCAATAAAGGATGTAATAAACAGCTGAATAAAAAATAATAACCAATGGATATTTTTGAAAATACCGGCTATAAGATAATTAAAGACAGCATATCCTATTTCAGCAGGAACTTTGTAGTAATAATGATCAAAATTTCTTGAATGTTTAGCTATTCTGAAATAGTTCCGAACATAAAAACTAGTATCGGTTCCTATACTTAAATCTCTACATCCGGCAAGAATGCAGGGTATTAAAATTGCTATGATTAACAGAAAATACCCCAACCCTTTCTTCTTATCCAAAAAAAAATCGGATAATGCAAAAAAGAACAATGAAAGTAGAAATACGAAAATATAAATCATTACATCAAAAATAGAGTTTTAAAATTAATGCTCCTTGTGCATCTTTAAAAATACATTATATATCAATTCTCCTGCTTTCTTCCAACTTTTATTTCCTTCAAAATAAACCTGGTTAATATTTCCACTCATTCTTTTTAGGATTGATCTATCTTGGTATAAGGACATGATGGCATTTTTTAATTGCTCTTTATTATTTTTTTCGATAATAAGTCCCGTTTTTTCATGATCAACCATTTCCGGAAGACCGCCAACATTGGTAGCAATCACAGGCTTTCTAAAAGCATACGCAGACATAATTACTCCGCTTTGCGTGCCATCTGTATAAGGACAGACAACAACAGCTGCTTTTGAAATTAAATCTGATAATTCTTCGGGAGCTACAAATTTATTAATAATAGAAATCTTACTGTTTTTAATGTATTGATTTATATCAAAATCGAAAGCTCCGCTTCCAGCAATCGTTAAAGTAATATCAATATC
>JAFAAJ010000051.1 GCA_023426625.1 Bacteroidota bacterium | reverse complement strand
ATGTATAATATCCTGTTAACGTTTTAACGCAAAGTTTCATCAAATCTGAATTGTAAATTAAGAGAATGTAAAGTATTTACGACTTCGTCGTTTTTCTGTTGATACTCAAACGACACAAATTTCAACTCAATTATAAATATGGATACACAAGGACAGATCAAAGAATATATTGACAGTCAGCCCGAACCCAAACGCAGTGATATGCAGGAATTGCATTCTGCTATTCTGGAAATGATTCCAAATGGTAAATTATGGTTTCTGGACGGGAAAGACAGCTCAAATAAAACGGTTTCGAATCCAAATATCGGTTACGGATCTTACACGATACAGTATGCCGATGGAAAAACCCGCGAGTTTTACCGGATCGGGATGAGCGCGAATACAACCGGAATTTCTGTTTACATCATGGGAATTCCGGATAAGAAATATTTAGCACAAACCTTCGGGGAAAGAATTGGAAAAGCCAATGTGTCAGGATATTGCATCAAATTTAAGGCACTGAAAGATATTGATGTTGAGGTGCTTAAGGAGGCTGTACGATTTGGGTTGGAACTGGAAATTTAATGTTTAGGATACTTTGCATTATGAATTTTAACGCAAAGGTTTGTTGCTCGGATGTTTATATTTAAGGAGCAAAGAGGGGCGGCTGCACCATGGATGAAGCTTGCTTATTAATAGAATAGACACTTGTTCACTTTATTATTTTCAAATAATTTCTTTGCAATTGGAAAATATTATTATCTTTTCTTCAAAGTTTTAATATAATCTAAAATGATTCCTCCTAAGGAAGTATTAAAAAAGCTATTTGGAGTTACAATCAATAAGAAGCAAAATATTCTTCTTAATATTGGTATTGTTGCTTTTGTTATTTTTCTTTTAAGTTTCATGCTAAAATATTCTGAAAAACAAAGGAAGATTTACACTGAAAGATGGAATAAACTAGAATTTTCAGGAATAGTTGATAGATTAACTATAGATTATTCTAATCATGCTGTTACCACCATTTACTTAACAAACGGTATCCGACAAAAAGGACTTCCACAACTCTATTATAGTACAATTAAAAAAGATGATTCAATCTTTAAAGTGAATAATAATGATACAATTTTTTTTAAGAGACAAAATAGACTCATGAAAGTACAATAATAGTTGACTAAATAACAGAAAACAAAAACTAATTCCCAAAATAAAATGCACATCAATAAACAATATGAGTTTGCTAACTTCGGATTAAGATTTACAGCATTATTACTTGATTCTATTATACTTATATTTATCTGGATTATTTTTATTAAAAAGTTAATTGGATTTGCGGAGTACGTTTTGGGTAATATTTTTACCAAACATTTTTTTATAACGTTTTATCTTTATTTAATCATTGCTCCTATATTTTTAATTGCATACAGAAGCTTTTTTGAGTCAAAACTTCAAGGAACACCCGGAAAAATGATCCTGGGAATCAAAGTGGTCAATCACAACTTCAACAAAATTTCTTTTGAACAAGCCATTTTAAGAAATGTAATGAAAATTTTCTCCTCTTTTCTCTATATCGGTTATTTAATTGCTTTAGGGAGTGAGAAATGCCTTACACTGCATGATATGGTCGCAAAAACCTATGTAGTGAGGGAAGTAAAATTTATCATCATCAATCAGAAATAAGAATATTCAATCAATTTTTCCATTAACGAATAACCTATCATAAAATATCAAATGAGTTCTATTCACAAATCCCTTCAAAACTGTCCTCATTGCAAAGTTGAACAAGAAGTAAGCTATTACCAGACCGTTAATATCACACTAAATCCGGAATTAAAGCCCAAAGTATTATCGGGAAACTTAAATTTAAACATCTGTACCGCTTGTGGTAAAGAGATCAATATCTTCACTGGTTTCCTTTATCATGATATGAAAAACAGAATCATGATCGAACTATCAATGGATGAAAGTTCATCAGAAACGGAAGGAAAGAAAGAGATTATAGACAACCTGGCTGAACATGGATACATTTTCCGCCGGGTAACGGAATATGGAAGGCTTATTGAAAAAATAAACATCTTTGACAACAACCTGAATGATGAGATCATTCAGACGGTTTCTGACAGAATGAAGGAAATGCTGGATGAATCTATAAAATCAGTAGTCGGAAAAAGTGAAGATTACAGTTTCCATGTAGTTTTTAATGCTATAGAAAAAGGGTTGTTTAAAAAAAGGATCTCGTTTCACTGTTTTAGCCATCCCAGTCAAGTTATGAAAGTTAAATATAACTTTAAAAACCTGACTCCGGAAGAGAAAGCCAATTTATACAACTTGGAAAAATTAAGAGCTTAACTTATTCAATATCAAAACTTTTGGATTTGGAATCACCAATAGGTATTTTTACGCAAAATCAATTTGGGTGGTTTATACTCTAAAATCCGTGTTTATTTCTTCGTTACTTTGGATTGTTAATCAATGAAAGTTGTAAGACATTGATCTTATCAACATTACCTGAAAAACAACTCATAAGGAGTTACTCATAACAACCAAAAACAAAAGAAAACATGGAAACAATTGAAATCACCAAAACCGGAATAGGATTGAATGATCCTTTTGAGCCCGTTATCTTCGAGACATCGAGTTTAACAGGCGGAGCTACAGAATCTTATTCTATTGAAGTATCAGGACAAGGTCAGCTTACAGGGCTTTCCTACACTGTACCTGCACACGCTGAAGGAAGAATCAAGGCTACTTTGCAAATCTCTGCCATGTCAAGCGAGGATGTAAAAAAACTCAACGAACTTGCTATGGGAATGTTGGATGCAAGTGCTAAAGAACAGGTTAAGGAATATGAAAAGACGGCTGCAAGCGGTAATCTTTCTATCTGGACATGGTTCTTTGGTGGCGGTGGAGCTTCCGCATCTTACGAGAAAACAAAAGAGTCTATGATGTCTAAAGGGCTTACTGAAGCTCAGATCACAACCTTAATGGATGCTTTTCTGGAATTGGCACTGAAGATGTCGACAGTGGAAATCAATTTCTACATCAACAATTCTGCGAATCCTTATTCCGTATCCGGGGATCTGTATCTATACACTGTTTCCGGAACTATTAAAACTGAAAAAGGAACGGCACAATACCGTATGTTATCTGATAATGCTGCAGCAGGCGGTCCCCCTCCTTCCGGTGGTGGAGCTCCATCTTCAGGAAGTGTTATTAAACTGAATTAATTCTACTTGAAACTTTCCCTTTAAAAAATTAGCAATACGAAAGAAACTCGGAAGCAAAAGCTTCCGAGTTTCTATTTTGTACAGTGTTTATTAGCCTAAGTGTTGCCACTTCGAGTAGGTTTTGAAAAAACCGTATCGAGAAGTTAAACCTGAAAGTTCTAGCTATAACTCTGAACTTATAATTCATAACTCTAAAACTATGAGCAGTTCTCGATACATTTTTCTCCATTACATTTCGAAAAACACTCGAACTGACGACTAAACAAAAAAGTGAAGTTAAATTCAGAATCCTTCAAAAATCTTCTCCCATCTATTTTATTTCAAAATTTTGCCTCATTTTTGTCTATATTTGTACAAAGCACAGATAAAAGAACGTATATGGAAAAGCTAAGAAATTTAAGAAAACAAAGAGGATACACCCAGGAATATATGGCTAAAGCAATCGCTACAGATGTTTCCAACTATTCCCGAAAAGAAAATGATGAAGTAAGAATCTACGACGATGAATGGGAAAAACTGGCCGCGGCCTTGGATGTTTCGGTGGAAGAGATTAAGGAGGAACGAGCTACCAATGTTGTACATAATGACAATTCAACTTTTAGCGATAATTCTAATTCTGGAAATTTTTATAATCAACAATTTAATGTTCCTGATTCTGTAATAGAAAACTTACAAGATTATATTAAGGTTTTGAAAGAGCAGATTGTAGCTTTGAAAGAGGAGAATGAGAGATTGAAAAAGTAAATACAGAAAAAATACATAAAATGAGGGAAACCGTAAGGTTTCTTTTTTTTAAATTCACTTTTGAAAGATTTCAAACATCCTAGTTTTAAAACCAAATTCCCTAATTTTGTAATATGGATGTTTTAACAAAGGAACAACGAAGAAAGAATATGCAAGCCATAAAAAGTACAGGAACAAAGGATGAGGTTCTTTTGGCTAAAACATTATGGAAACTTGGATATCGTTACAGAAAAAATAATAAAACTGTTTTTGGAAAACCTGACCTAACTTTCAAAAAAAATAAGCTTGCAATTTTTGTTGACAGTGAATATTTTCATGGAAAAGATTGGGAAACAGAAAAATTCAGGATTCAAACTAACAGGGATTTTTGGTGGAAGAAAATTGAACAAAACATTAAACGAGATAAAATTGTAAACGAGGAATTAACTAAAAGTGGTTGGAAAGTTTTACGGTTTTGGAGCAAAGATATTCGAAAAAATTTAGCATCTTGCATAATGAAAATTGAAGAAAATTTAAAAGGATGATGTTGAAATACAGCGAAATAAAAGAAGAACTTAATATAAACATTGACAAGCACTTAAATGATGGTTTTGCGGCTTTAACACATTATTGGCAAAATCATAAAAACGGCGTATCTCAATATTTCAAACCTGCTGCAAAAGAGTATTTGCAAAGAGAAATTTTATCTACTATAGAAGAGCCTGATCAACTATATATTCCTTTTAAATTTGACATCCCCTTTCCTCCAAAACAAAATCCTAAATTTAAATTTATAGATTTATTTGCAGGAATTGGAGGAATAAGACTTGCTTATCAAAATACCGGTGGAAAGTGTGTTTTTACAAGTGAATGGAATAACTATGCAAAAAAAACTTACGAAGCTAATTTTGGAGAAGTCCCTTACGGAGATATAACCGAAATTAGTGAGAAAAGCATACCTGATCACGATGTTTTATTGGCTGGGTTTCCATGTCAACCATTTTCCATTGCAGGAGTTTCCAAAAAAAATTCTCTGGGGAGAAAACACGGATTTTTAGATGAGACACAAGGAACTTTATTTTTTGATATCGCAAGAATTTTGGATTACAAAAAGCCAAAAGCTTTTATGTTGGAGAATGTAAAAAATCTTGTTTCTCATGATAAAGGAAATACATTTAGAGTAATTAAAAACACATTAACAGAACTGGGGTATTCTATTCACTATAAGGTTTTAGATGCAAAGCATCTTGTTCCACAACACAGAGAGAGAATCATTATTATAGGATTTCGAAACGATATTTTTAACGGCAATGAGAATTTTGAATTTCCTGACCTCCCTAAGCCAAAAGCGAAGATTAAAGATATTCTTGAGCCGGTTCCAAACCTAAAATATACTTTATCTGATAAACTTTGGAACTATCTGCAAGATTATGCAGCAAAACATAAAGCAAAAGGAAATGGATTTGGCTATGGGCTTACTGATTTAGAAGGTATTTCAAGAACAATGTCAGCAAGATATTATAAAGATGGAGCAGAAATACTTATACCGCAGGGAGATTCAAACCCACGAAGATTAACTCCAAGAGAATGTGCAAGACTACAAGGATTTCCAGATAATTTTATAATTCCTGTTTCTGATAATCAAGCATATAAACAATTTGGAAACTCTGTTGCTGTTCCACTAATTCAAGCTGTTGCAAAACAGTTGGTAAAAGTTTTGGAAGATTATGGAAAATAGTATTTTAACTGAAGCAGTCCAATCAGTACAAAATTCTGAAATTGCATTTTCAAAATTTATAACAGCTAATGATACTGGAGCAACTGGCGGACATCAGGCCGGATTTCATATGCATAAAAAGAGTTGGCCATTATTTTTTGATTCTGAAGGTCAAAAAGGAGAAAATAAAGATAAATTTGTAACAATAAAATGGCAAAATAGTTTTGAAACACAAAGTAGGTTTATCTATTATGGAACTGGTACAAGAAACGAATATAGATTAACGAGATTTGGAAAAGGATTCCCATTCCTTCAAGACGAAAACATTGGAGATCTGCTTGTAATTACAAAACAATCTAAAGAGTTTTATAAAGCATTTGTCCTTCATTCTGATGACGATATAGATGGATTTTTAGCTTCTCTCAATATTTCAACTACAGAAATAAACGGAATTATTCCAAAACAAGTTGAACAAACAGCAGAAAACAAGCTTATTGAATGCTTTAATGCTTTTATTTCTACTTTAACTGTTAGTTTTCCAACAACAATTGAACTTGCAACTAATGCTAGAAATTGCTATAATAATTCATATCATATAACTTCACAATTAATACAAACAAATCCTGATAAAGAAATATTGCAATGGATTAACGCTGAGTTTCAACTTTTCAAAACACTTGAAAATAATAGATATTCTGAAAGGATTAAATCACATTTTACATCTGTAGAAGAACTTGTTGAAGTTGCAAATACTATTTTAAATCGAAGAAAAAGCAGAGCCGGAAAATCATTGGAACATCACTTAGCTGAAGTTTTCAATATTTTTGAGTTGCATTATGAAACTCAGGCAGTAACTGAAATTAATAAAAAACCAGATTTCTTATTTCCAAGTGTGGAAGCATACAGAAATCCTGATTATAATGAAAATAAGTTAATAGTGCTTGCGGCAAAAACAACTTGTAAAGACAGGTGGCGGCAAGTTTTAAACGAAGCTGACAGGATTAAAACAAAACATTTATTTACTTTACAACAAGGTATTTCTAAGAATCAACTTGAAGAAATGTATAAATACGATGTAAACCTTGTTGTCCCCAAACCTTATTTAGATAGCTTTCCAAGAGAATTCAGAGATAAGATTTTAACACTAGATTCTTTTGTAAAAAAGGCCAGAAATTATCAAAAATAAAGTTTGAAAGTATAAATAAAAAGAGAAACCTCCCGGTTTCTCTTTTTATATCTATCAGCTAAACTTCCTCTTCCTCAACCAAAAGAACAATCCTCCTAAAGCTCCAATGACTACTAAAGGAAGCAGCAAATTAAACCATTGCCAGTTGCTTTTCTCTTCGGTTATTCTGTGACGGTCCAGAAGTCTTTCTTCTATATTTCTGTTTCTTAATTCCATCAGGTTGCTGTCGTCCAACAGATAATCCAATGCATTTCTTAAGAACTGTTCATTTCCAAACTGTTCATTGGTCAAAAGATCAACTCCCAGTGGTAACGGCTCGCCTTTAATCACTTTATTTCTTCCGACATCACCATCAGCAATAACGATCATTTTATTTTCAGGACTTTGTGCCTTAAAGCCGGGATAAGATTTTCTTTCAATCCTTGAAGAATAGGCAGACGTAAATTTGCCTTCCAGTGCTACGGCGTAGATTTTCGGGGTGCTTGGTTTTTCCATTTGTCCGAGGCTGTCTACGCTGGCAATTTCTTTTAATTCTACGTAATTCGGAACCTGCTTCAGGAGAGTTCTTTCACTGGACTCAAAAAGAACATGGGTCTTGATATTTTTTCTTCCTCCTAATGTATCAATAGAGGTAGGGAATTCAAATTTTACAGGATTGATGTTTTTAGTGATAGGATGTTCTTTTTCAGCGATTCCCAACGGGAAATACGGCCAGGGAAGACTTGTGTACTGAGGGTTCCCGCTAACTTCTCCTGTTACTAATCTTAATAAGGCAAATTTCTTCACATCTTTTACTAGAGCCGGATTGATCCTGATCCCGTAATTGAAGAAGAAATCCGTCATATTATTATCGATCGGGAAAGGCATTACTTTCTGCGACCTCATCAAGGTATCCATTTCTGCATTCACGGCATCGATCATCCAAAGTGTTTTCCCTCCGTTCATAATGTATTGATCCAGGATCACTTTCTCTCCATCTGTAAATGCTTTTCTTGGTTTTGCAATCACCAAAGCACTCATCTGCTTCAATA
>JAFAAJ010000009.1 GCA_023426625.1 Bacteroidota bacterium | reverse complement strand
GGACAGAGCAAAAAGGCAAAGAGATTATGCCATTGCAATCACCGGATTAATATACATACTGAATATTGTAGATGCCGTGGTGGATGCACACCTTTACGAAAGCCGTCATGATCCCGATCTTTCATTCAGTCCCGCTGTAATTCAGGATCAGTATGGGATAAATCCTCCTAAGACAGGCTTAAGTTTAAGTTATAGATTTTAAAATTAATATTGAATACGTTTTAATAAGCTTTGCTAAATGAAATGCCTTTATGAGGAAAACTCAATCAAAACGTATAGTTAAATAAGATAAATATGAAAATAGCACTGGTTGGATATGGCAAAATGGGTAAGATCATTGATGAAATTGCCACTAAAAGAGGTCATGAGATCGTTGCCCGACTGAAGGAAACCCCAACTGCTGAAAATCTTAATAATCCGGATGTAGTGATCGAGTTTTCCTTGCCGGAAGCGGCATTCGAGAACATCAAGGCTTGTCTGGAAAACAAAATTCCTGTGATTTGTGGGACTACAGGCTGGCTGGAGAAAAAAAGAGAAATAGAAAAAAAAGCTGTTGAAAACGATACAGCTTTCTTATATGGTTCCAATTTCAGTTTAGGGGTGAATTTATTCTTTGCCCTGAATGAGAAACTGGCAGATCTTATGAAAAATGTGGACGAATATTCCTGTCAACTGGAAGAGATTCACCATATTCACAAATTGGATGCTCCAAGTGGAACTGCGATTTCCATAGCGGAGGGAATCTTTAAAAACAATCCTAAATTTGATTCATGGAAGCTGGAAGAAACCCAGGGAAATCAGTTGGGTATTTTTGCCATTCGTGAAGACGAGGTTCCCGGAACGCACAGTGTGTATTACAGAAGTGAAGTAGATGAGATCGAAATCAAGCATACCGCATTTAACAGGAACGGATTTGCGCTGGGAGCTGTAGTGGCGGCGGAATGGATCAAAGACAAAAAAGGAAACTTTACCATGAAAGATGTTTTAGGGCTTTAAATATGTAACAAAAAACCTGAATCATCAACTAATAATAAGCTGCTAAACACAAATTAATAGAACTAGGCACAAAATTTATGAATTACTTTTTAACTTATACCGTATACGTTCTCATTTTATCCCTGTTAATGGGAATTTCAACATGGAAAATGTTCAAAAAAATGGGATACAGCCCGTTATTTGCTTTTATCCCTTTCTATAATTACTTTATTATTTTAAAGGAAACAAAACATCCGAAATGGTGGGCAATTCTGTCGTATCTTCCGATTGTAGGACCTATCATGATGTCCGTTTTTCATATTTATTTAATGAAGAAATTCGGAAAAAGCCTTTTCCAGCATCAGCTACTAACTGTAATTCTGCCGTTTATTTACATGGCAACAGTGAACTATTCCAAAGATGTGGAGCTGGAAGATGAAAACGAACTGTATTTAACGGAAGAAGAGAAAAATGCAAAGAAAAAGGATACCTTTATGGGATCCATTACATTTGCGGTGGTTTTTGCAACCATTATTCACGTTTTTGTAACCCAGCCTTTCGGAATTCCGACAGGATCTATGGAGAGAACTTTATTGGTAGGAGATTTCCTTTTTGTAAACAAATGGAGCTACGGATACAGATTACCGATGAGACCTGTAGCTGTACCTTTCTTACAGGGAACTATTTTTGATTCTGGAGAAAAAGGAAATCCAAAAGACGATCCGAAATCTTACGTGGAAGGAATCAAGTTACCTTACACAAGAATACTTCAATTCAATAAGCCGCAGAGAAACGATGTAGTGGTTTTCAACTATCCTCAGGATTCTGTGCATACAGCGATCGACAGAAAAGATCCGTATGTGAAAAGATGTGTGGCAGCAGCGGGAGATACGTTTGAAATGAGAGCCGGAAGACTTTTCGTGAACGGAAAACCGGAAACTGTTTTGGGAGATCAGGAAATTCAGCATGCATACGAAGTAAATACAGGAACTCAATTAGATATTCCCGGATTGTATAATACCTATGGATTTTTGCCGGTAAGAGAAATGCAGACAGATAAAGGATTTCTTTATATGTTTCAGGGACTTACAGATAAAACGGCAGCTGAGATCAAGGCTCTGCCTAATGTGATTGATATGAAGGAAAGTGTCTTCCCGAAAGACTCGGCTACCATTTCATATAAATTGAATGCAGACAGAACTGCTTATACAAAGAGTATTGATACCACACAATCAATTTTCCCTATCAACAAACCTTGGAATCAGGATTGGTACGGGCCGGTAAGAATCCCTAAAAAAGGAGATGTAGTAGCTATCAATGCAGAAACATTACCAATGTATCAGTGGATCATCTCTGAATATGAGCGCAATAGTTTAGAAAATAAAAACGGAAAAATCTTCATTAACGGAAAAGAAGCTAACCAATATACCATTCAGCAGGATTATTATATGATGGTGGGAGACAACAGAGATGCTTCATTAGACGCAAGATTCTTTGGTTTCGTTCCGGAAGAAAATATTGTAGGAAAGCCAATGTTTACCTGGTTGAGTTTACAGGGAGCGTTCTCAGACACAAGTTCATCTTATCAGGCTCCGTTCAAAATCCGTTGGGACAGAATGTTTAAAGCGACCAACACAGGAGAAGCCAACAAGACTTCATACTGGTGGATTGCAGCAATGATCCTTATATTATTCTTCGGATGGGAATATTTTGTTAAACTCTTCAAAAAAAGAAAAACAGAGGACGATTAAAATTGATTTAACTTAAATAGAATGAAGTATTTGAAAAAATACTTCATTTTTGTATTATGAATATGAAGAATGTATTATTACCGGTATTTTACTTACCGCCGATTTCATGGTTTTCAGTATTCCTGGATGCTGAAAACGATATTGTATTTGAACAGTTTGAAAGCTTTCCAAAACAGACTTACCGAAACAGAGCTAATATCTATGGAGCCAACGGTAAGCTTTCACTGATAATTCCTATTAGTCATAATGGGAAAAGAGAATTTAAGGACATTGAGGTGTCACAATCGGAGGACTGGAAAAAACTGCATTGGAAATCCATTAAAACAGCCTATCAAAGCTCTCCGTATTTTGAATACTATGAAGAAAAAATCAAGAAGATTTTTGAATCAGACGAAAAATATCTTTTAAATTTTAATATAAAAGCCTTAGAGATCATTCAGCAGATCTTAAAAACAGAAAAGGCATACTCTTTGAATAAAGAATATATCAAAAATCCTGATGAGGTCAACTTTAGAGAAAAGTTTTCTGCAAAACTCCCATCGGAATTTGAAATGGAAGAGTATTATCAAACCTTCTCGGATAAGTTAGGATTTGTAAAAGATTTATCAATTTTGGACCTTATCTGTAACAAAGGCCCGGAATCTCTGACTTATATTAAAAATATTAAACAATCGTACTAACATGAAAAAGATATTATTAGCTGCTGTTTTTTTAGCAGGATTCAGTTTCAGTTTTGCACAGGACGCAAAAGAAAAAGAATTGGATCCTAATGAAAATAAAGATTTGATGACATGGTATCATAAAGACTATACAAGTACAAAAGTGTATGGTGTGAATACCGAAAATGCCTATAAATTTTTAGAATCAAAAGGTTTGAAACCCACTACGGTTGTGGTCGGAGTTTTGGACAGTGGAGTTCAGGTTGATCACCCGGGATTGGTGAAAAATATCTGGACAAATCCGAATGAGATCCCTAATAATGGAAAAGATGATGACGGAAACGGTTATGTTGATGATGTTCATGGATGGAATTTCATAGGAGGAAAGAACGGAGATATAGATGTTGATAATATGGAAGTGACCAGAGTTGTCGCTAAATATAAACCGATATTTGAAGGGGACGATTCTACCATAAATAAAGCAAATCAGGCTAAAATGCCCGAAGAGTTTGCGATGTATATGAAATCTAAGGAACTTTTCAACAAAAAAAGCATAGAAGGAAGACAGGAGTTGAAGACTTATACCATGATCAACGAATTGATTCCTAACATGGTAAAATTATTGGGAGGTAAATCCGTGACAGCGGAAAATATTGCTTCTATCAAGACTCCAACAGATCAGAAAGATGCCATTGCATTACAAATCCTGTCTCAGGTTTCTCAAAGCCCGGATTTTAGTGGAAAATCTTCCGCTGATTTTGAACAAGCCATGAAAGAGCAGATGAAAGAAGCGATTGACCATTTTACCCCACAAGTGAAACAATATGACCTGAATTTTGATCCTAGAAAAGAAATCGTAGGGGATAATTATGAGGATTATTCTGAAAGATATTACGGAAATAATCATTATGAAGGACCGGATGCGGAACACGGAACTCACGTTGCGGGTATCATTGCAGGTCTTCCACAAGGGAAAGAGGTGCAGTATGGTGTAGCTTCAAAAGTAGCAAAGATCATGTCTGTAAGAACCGTTCCAAATGGGGATGAAAGAGATAAAGATGTTGCTAACGCTATCAGATATGCTGTAGATAACGGAGCTAAAATTCTTAATATGAGTTTTGGAAAACCTGTTTCTCCGGGGAAAAATGTAGTTTGGGATGCCTTTAAATATGCTGAAGAAAAAGGCGTTTTATTGGTGAAAGCTGCAGGAAATGAAAACCAGGATGTAGCGGAACATCTGGCTTATCCTACCAACTTTAAAAATGTTACAGATGAAAAACCGTTTGTAAACAATGTGATCGTTGTAGGAGCAAGTACCAACAGAAACGATGATCTTAGAGCGGGTTTCTCCAACTACAATAAAAAAATGGTAAACGTTTTTGCACCGGGTGAAAAAATTTATTCAACAGTTCCTGGAAATAGTTATGATTACATGGCTGGAACTTCAATGGCGTCACCGGTTGCAGCAGGAGCAGCAGCAGTATTATTATCTTATATGCCCAACCTGAAGCCGGATCAGATCATTGAATCTTTAGTGAAATCCAGCAATTCGAGCACGGAAAATCAGTTTGGTGATTTTTCTCAGGCAGGAGGAGTGATAGATCTTAAAAAGGCAGCAGAATATGCGTATGCTAATTTCTATTCCGAAAAATCGGCAAAAAAAGCAGTAAAGGCATTGAAGAAAAAAAATAAGCCTGTAAGAAAACCTGTTAAGCTTTAAAAGTCTTAATACCGCATTTTTAACAATAGAAAAGTTCCGGACACCGGGACTTTTTCTTTTTTTTAACAATTTTGGCACGGTTTTTTGTAACTTTATTATATCTAAAATAATAAACAGATATGAAAAACTTACTACTTGCAGGAATGTTGGGAACCTCACTTTTTGCAGTGTCTTGTTCCTCAGTCAACAACGCAAAAGCCTCACAAAATCAAAGAGCAGAATTCCTTAAATTAAAAGGAGACTGGCAAATTGTTAGCATCGACTATGACAAGCAATATAAAATCAAACCTTTTGATGAAGGTGTAGACGCACAGTGCTTTGTAGGAAGTCACTGGAGATTGATTCCAAATAACTATTCAGGAGCTTATACTTTACCGGGAGGCGGAAATTGTGTAGCACTGACTCAGCCTATCAAAATTGATGCAACAGGAGGGAATACTTTTTCCTTCAAGAAAATTGCAGAAGGTACAAAAGCTAAGCAAAATACAGCAGGATATACTTTGAACCTAATTAATCAGACAACAGACCAGTTTTCACTGGAACAAAATGTTCCTTTTGACGGAAGTACAGTAAGAGTAGTGTATAACTTCCAAAGAACAGGAATGAAATAATTAAACTAATACTAAATATTTTAAAGATGAAATTTAACAAAACATATATCGGAGCACTTTTCTTATCATCAGCATTATTGCTTACAAGCTGTGAAGCTGTACAGAATTCTAATCACCAGCAAAGAGGTACTGCAGTAGGAGTAGCTTCCGGAGCGGTAATTGGAGGGATCTTGGGAAATAATGTGGGGAAAGGTAAAAATGCAGCTTTAGGAGCAGTATTAGGTGGAATTATCGGTGGAGTTGCCGGTAACGTTATCGGTTCTAAAATGGATAAGCAGGCTAAAGAAATTAAAGAAACTTTACCAGGTGCAGAAGTAGAAAGAGTAGGAGATGGGATCAAGATTACCATGAGTGAAAGTATTGTGAACTTCGCTTTTGATTCTTCAGATCTTACAGCTGTTGCTAAAACGAACTTAGATAAATTAGCTCAGGTTCTTATCAATAATCCAGATACCAATATCAATATCTACGGACATACGGACAGTAAAGGTTCAGATGATTATAATATGAAACTTTCCGAAAGAAGAGCCAATTCAGTGAAAGCGTATCTTTCAGGGAAAGGAATTGCTTCAAGCAGATTATTTGCGATGGGTGAAGGAGAAAGCATGCCGGTAGCTACTAATGATACAGATGAAGGAAGAGCGAAAAACAGAAGAGTAGAATTTGCTATTACTGCCAATGAAAAAATGATCAATGATGCACAGCAGGGCCAGTAATCTATTTAACATATAAATATTTTCTTACAAGACCGCTTCGGCGGTTTTTTTTGTATTTTTATGCAGAAAATTTTGAAATTACTATTTTTGCATTTGAAACAACATAAATGAAGAAATATTTTAAACTACTGCGTGTAGAACAATGGGTGAAAAACCTTTTTGTATTTGTCCCTCTGTTTTTCTCCGGTAATATTACCAACCTGGATTTGCTTTCCAAAAGTATTTTTGCTTTTATCATATTTTCCCTTGCAGCCAGTGTGGTCTATATCCTGAATGATTACAACGATATAGAAGCCGACAGAAAACACCCTGAAAAAAGAAGAAGACCCTTAGCGAGTGGAGCTATTTCAAAATCACAGGCAATAGCAATACTTATAGGCTTAGTTATTACAGATATTGCTCTTATTTTTCTTACCCAAATATATTTTCATCAAAATCTCTGGAAATTTGCAGCAGTTATAGGTGCTTACTTTTTTATGAACCTCGCCTATACTTTCAAGCTCAAGCATGTGGCAATTATTGATATATTTATTATCGCTATAGGATTTGTACTTAGAGTTTTGGCAGGAGGATATATTACCGGAATTACTATCTCAAGATGGGCTATTCTACTGACTTTCGTTCTTGCATTGGTTCTTGCGATCGGAAAAAGAAGAGGTGAACTTATCAATGCGCAGGTTTCGGGTAAAACAAGAAAAGCTTTAGATGGCTATAATGTTCAGTTTGCAGATATTGCCCTTTCCATTTCAGTGACATTGGCCATTGTTTGTTATCTGATGTTCACCTTATCCCCGGAAGTTCAGTTAAGATTTCACCAAAGAGTTTTTTATACCGTGATCTTTGTAGTATTTGCATTTTTGAGATATCTGCAGCAGACACTGGTTTACAACAGAACAGAATCCCCTACCAAGATTGTTTACAGGGACAGATATATTCAGGTTACCTTATTATTATGGGTTGCTGCATTTTTAATTCAAATTTATTTTAAGAAATGAAGCCGAATTTTATACAGAAAGTGACCAACTGGGGTAATTTTCCCATCGTAGAAAAAGAAATAAGATCCGAAGACAGTTTCAAAAAAATAAAAGAATTTGTTTTAAACCATAATGAAGTTATTGCAAGAGGAAACGGCAGATGTTATGGAGATGCTTCTTTAGGAGAACATATATTTTCTACTAAAAAATTAAATAAATTCATCAGTTTCGACCGATTAAACGGGATCATTGAATGTGAATCCGGAGTATTACTTTCAGAAGTGCTGGAAATTACAGTTCCGCAGGGATATTTCCTGTATGTAACACCGGGAACCAAGTTTGTTTCCGTTGGAGGAGCCATTGCATCTGATGTTCACGGTAAAAATCATCATGCGGAAGGATGTTTTTCGGAATATGTGATCGAATTCAGGCTCATGAATGAAAACGGGGAGGTCATTACCTGTTCCCGTGAGGAAAATTCAGATAAATTCTGGGCAACCATTGGAGGAATGGGACTTACCGGGATCATTTTAACAGCAAAATTCAAGCTGAAAAATATAGAATCAGCCTACATCCGACAGGAAAGTATAAAAGCGGAAAACCTGGATGAGATCTTCAGGCTGTTTGAGGAAAGTGAAAACTGGACTTATACCGTTGCGTGGATAGATTGCCTGCAGAAAGGGAAAGATATAGGAAGAAGTATTTTGATGAGGGGAGAACATGCTTTTCAGCATGAGCTTCCGCAAAATCTGGCTAAAAACCCGTTAAGATTAAAGAAAAAGTTCCAACCGAAAGTTCCTTTTTATTTTCCAAACTTCGTTCTGAATTCACTGACTGTAAAGATTTTCAATTTCTTATACTATAAAAAACAGACTCAAAAAGAAGTAAAGAACATTATTGATTACGAAACGTTCTTCTATCCTCTGGATGCGATCAATGACTGGAACAAGATCTACGGGAAGTCAGGATTTATACAATATCAGATGGTGATCCCTAAAGAAAAAGGGAAGGAAGGAATGAAAAAAATTCTTGAAACTATTGCCAAAAGCGGAAACGGTTCTTTCCTTGCTGTATTGAAGCTTTTCGGGAAAAATAATCAGGAGGCGTATAATTCTTTTCCTTTTGAGGGGTATACATTAGCGCTGGATTTCAAAGTCAATTCAAAACTAAAGAAGTTGGTAGAGCAGTTAGATGATATTGTTCAGGAATTCGGAGGCAGGATTTATCTTACCAAGGACAGCATGAGCAGATCGTCCCTTACCAATTACCTTAAAAATATTCAAAATCCTAAATTTGTGTCCTTACAGCACAAAAGAATCATAAATAACAGCTAAGCGATGATAATTTTAGGAAGTACGTCCGAAGTGGCGCAGGCTTTTGTGGAAAAAGTTTTACAGGAAGGCGGAAGATTCGAGAAAGTTTATCTGTTTACCTCCAATAAGGAAACTACGGAAAGATTTGCAAGGCATATTGATGTTAAATTTTTTCAGCAGTCTGAAGTTATTGAACTGGATCTGATGAATGAAATTGATTATGCTCAGTTTGATCATGTGAATTCAGATCTGTTGTTTTGTGCAACAGGATATCTGGGAGAAGGTACGAGTGAAGCTTTATATGACAATAAAAATACTGAAAGGATCATTGATATCAATTACTCCAAACTGGTTCCTGTGGTCAATTATTTTGCTCATAAATTTGAAAGTAAGAGATCAGGAACTATTATCGGGCTATCTTCTGTAGCAGGGGATAGAGGAAGGCAGAGTAATTTTATTTACGGAAGTGCTAAAGCAGCTTTTACGGCTTACCTTAGCGGGTTGAGAAACTATCTTTTCGATAAAAAAGTACATGTAATTACCATAAAACCTGGATTCATGGCTACGAAAATGACGGAAGGACTGCCTTTGAACCCCAAATTAACGGCAACTCCAAAGCAGGCTGCAGCCTGTATTTACAAAGCCTACGAAAAACATAAGAATGTGGCATACGTTTTACCGATTTGGAGCGTTATTATGATGATCATAAGAAATATCCCCGAATTTATTTTTAAAAAATTAAAGCTTTAATAAGTATGAAGAAATTGTATTGTTTTGATTTTGACGGTACTATAACGTATAAAGATACAATGTTCATGTATCTTAAATTTTATGATCCTGCAAAATTCCGATTACAATTTTTGAAGCATGTTCCGCTTTTCATATTATTAAAATTAAAGCTTGCCGAAACAGAAAAAGTTAAGAAAAGTTTCATCGGTTCTATTTTGAAGGGGCAGCCTAAAGAAAAAATAGAGAAAAAAGCCCAGGAGTTTTTTGAACATAATTATCCTAAAATTGTTAGGGAAAATGCGATGGACTTTATCAATAATATAGACAGAAACAATACTCAGAGTCTGTTGGTTACTGCCTCATTGGATATTTGGGCTAAACCCTTTGCCGATGCATTAAAAATGCAGCTTGTTTCCACCCGCGCAGAGTTTAAAAATGGTGTTTTCACGGGGAATTTTATTGGTAAAAACTGCAATGGTAAAGAAAAACTTAACAGGATAAAAGAGCAGATAGACAACTCTAAATACGATAAAATAATTGCTTTTGGTGATACTTCAGGAGATAAGTATATGCTAAAATGGGCAAATGAAGGACATTACCAATTTTTTCATTAATTTTGATGCAGTTAAAAATAAGTGAATGAATAAACTGCTGCTTTGGTGTTTCGCTGTCATTATGAGTTGCGCTAATGCACCATCCCAATCATCTCAAAAAACTTCGGATATGCAGACTAAAGCTGAAATTCTGGTTTCGGAATCGCAGGGCGGGGCAGACCGTCCCGGTTTTGTGATGATCAAAAATCAGCAGGAACTGGATGAAGCTGTAAAAAAGAATTTTGATGCAGCAGGAATGGAAAGGGAGCTGGAATCCCACTATCCTAAGTTCCCTAAAAACAGAAAAGTGGTTTTGTATAATTTGGGAACCTTCAATTCGGGAGATCACAAAATAACGACGATTAAAAACATATCAGTGAAAAATAATGTACTGTATGTGGAAGTTCCGCAGTATGATTCCGGTGGAATGGCAATTCATGTGATGTCGAATCCCTGGATAATATTTACAGTACCGTCAGAATATCAATTTAATTCCGTAGAAATAAAATCTTCAAAGTAAAATGAATAAAGTATATTTAGATAATGCTGCAACTACGCCTCTTTCAGAAGAAGTGATCGATGCAATGGTAGGCATTTTGAAAACGAATTTTGGTAACCCGTCTTCCACAC
>JAFAAJ010000001.1 GCA_023426625.1 Bacteroidota bacterium | reverse complement strand
TAAAAACGGTAATTCGGTTTCGGATTGTTGTCATTCAAAAGATTGTATTTATCAAGAATGATCTTCAAATGATTAGCAACAATATTCGGAGAATCTATCACACGAACACGGTTTCCATAATACTGCTTGATTTCATCGATCAGCAAAGGATAATGGGTACAACCCAGAATAAGCGTTTCAATATTTTTAAGCTTACTGTTGCTTAGATAGTTGTAAATTATCGCATGCGTAATCGGATGGTTTTTGAAACCTTCTTCAATCGCCGGAACCAATAATGGAGTTGCCAATTCATCTACTTTGATGAATTTATTATGCTTTCGGATGCTTTTTTTATACAGACCTGAACTCACCGTTGCTTTTGTAGCAATTACTCCCACATTATTATGAATTTCATAAGCCACCTTTTCTGCAACAGGATTTATCACATCAATTACCGGAACTCTGGATGCCACCGATTGTAGTACTTCATTCAAAGCATTGGCTGTAGCGGTATTACAGGCAATCACAATTGCTTTACAATCCTGCTCCAACAAAAAATTGGTGATCTTGGTAGAATATTCAATAATCGCTTCTTTTGATTTTTCACCGTAAGGAAGGTGTTTGGTATCTCCGAAATAAATAAGATCTTCGTTGGGAAGAAGCCTTTTTATCTCTTTGGCAACCGTTAAACCTCCCACTCCACTGTCGAAAATTCCGATAGGCTGCTTAGGTGAAAGATGCGAGTAATCTTGTTTTTTAGTTTTCAAATGAACTGAAATTTTATGCAAAAATAGTGAATTTTAGCATTGATTAGTATTTTATCCTACAGATCTTAGGAGTAAGAAATCATACGATAAACAGATCCGAAGCAATTCCATCCGCCATGAACCAGTGTTTTTCCGGAATTTTAAGATGATTGTTTTCAATTAAAACCTCCTCATTGATCTTCTGACGGATCTCGTTTTGGAAATGTTCAAGGATTTTATTAGAAAATTTATTGTTAAGGCTTTCCAGGTCTACTCCCCAAATGGTTCTTAACCCGATCATGATCATTTCATTGAACTGGTCTTCCTGTGAAAGAATCTCTGTTTCTGTAGCGGGAATATTTGCATTTAATTTCTTTATATACTGCTGGTTATTGGCAACATTCCAGCTTCTTATATCATTTCCGTTGTAAGAATGCGCAGAAGGACCAATTCCCAAATATTCTTTATATTTCCAATAGGCAGAATTGTGTCTCGAATAAAAACCGGGTTTTGCAAAATTGGAAACTTCATAATGTTCAAAACCATTGTCTTTCAGGAAATCCGACAGGTAATAAAATTCTTTATTCTGTTCTTCTTCCCTCGGATTGGCGACTTTTCCTTTTAGAATCCAATCATTAAGCGCTGTTTTAGGCTCCACAGTTAAGGCATAAGAGGAAATATGCGGCACTTCTAAAGCAATGGTTTTGTTCAGATTTTCCTTCCAAATCTCGAAGCCTGAATTGGGTGATCCATAGATCAGATCAATGCTTAAATTTTCAAATCCGAAATCCTGTGCTCTTTTTATGGAACCTTCTGCTTCCGAAGCGTTATGAGCTCGGTTCATCAGCTTAAGATCTTCATCAAAAAAACTCTGTGTGCCTATGGACAACCTGTTTACCGGGGTATTTGATAATCCCTTTAAAAAGTTTTTATCCAGATCATCAGGATTGGCTTCAAGAGTAATTTCTATATCATTTTCAAAGCTGAAATATTTTAAAACCTCATCTATTAAAGAGTTAATCTCGTCAGTAGAAAGAATTGAAGGAGTTCCTCCCCCAAAATAAAGTGATTGTAAGTTTTTATTCTGCAGTTCGTATTTTCTCAGGAAAATCTCTTTTCGCATGGCAGCAAGCATTTCATCTTTAAACTGTAAAGATGTTGAAAAGTGAAAATTGCAATAACTGCATTTCTGTTTGCAGAACGGGATGTGAATATATATCATAAAAAAAGCTCTGAAAAAATTCAGAGCTCAAATTTATTTAAATTAAATGGATTAATATCTAAATCCTCTGTGGTTAATGAAGTTATCAAACTCATATCCTAACCCGATCATGAAGCTGTCTCCTCCATACTGCTGAATATCAGAAAGTCCGATATTGTATGTAGCACCGATCATCAGTTTATTAAGTTTCACTTTTACTACAGGAGCAAACTGAAGCTGTTGGTTATCAAATCTGTTTTGTACCGCTCTATAGCTTAACCCTGCAGAGAATGAATTGATATCATTAGAAAAAGTTGCCATTAAGTTGTAATCTACCATTCTTGTAGAATTGGTATTAAGGTTTACTAAAACTGATGGCGTTAAAGCAATGTTATCTGCAATATTCCAGTTATATCCTAAGTTTAAGAAGAACTTAATTGGAGAAGGCTCGTAGTTGTTAACGATTGACTCGTCATTACTTAAAGCAATGTCATTCACAGACACTCCTCCGAAGATATTTCTATAAGTAGCTGCTAAACCGAAGTTCGCATATACCATAAAGATATTACTTTCATTACCTTGTAATAAAGGATCATATCCGTCTTCAGTATTAATTTTTGAATAGTCAAAATTCATGTTGTAAAAATTAACACTTGTACCGAAAGAGAACTGGTCTTTTCTGTCTCCTTCACTACTTAGAGGGATAAAATAAGAAGCACCCGCCGTAATACCTCCTGCAGAAATAGGTCCGTTGCTGTCTCTGAATACAGAAATACCCGCACCCACTCTATCGAAAATGTTCGCATTGATCCCTATTGACTGAACATTAGGAGACTCGCTGAACTTTGAAAATTGTTGTTGATAGTTGGCGTTGAGCTGTACGTAATCTGTTTTTCCGTATTGTGCTGGGTTGAACAGGAACTCACCATCCAAAAGATATTGCTGATAGTATGGTAGTGATTCTTGTGCTTTGTATGCATTGGACAAAAGAGCTAAACATACGATAGCATATAGTTTTCTCATAACAAATCTTGATTTCAATTCAACAAATATAAAAAAATTCTCAATATATTTTTAGTTTTCCAAATATTTTCTCCATTTTTTTACAGCATCCTCCATATCTTGCGGCATTGGACTCTCAAAATACAATTCCTTTTTTGTAGTGGGATGTATGAATCCTAAAGTATGCGCATGGAGGGCATGTCTCGGAAGAATTTCAAACACATTTTTAATGAACTGCCTGTATTTTGGCAAGTTAACTCCCCTCAAAGGGGTATGACCTTCATATCTTTCGTCATTAAATAAGGTATGACCAATGTGTTTAAAGTGGGCTCGGATCTGGTGTGTTCTCCCCGTTTCAAGCTTACACTCCACCCAGGTCATATACTTGAATCTTTCCAGTACTTTATAATGTGTAACGGCATGTTTTCCCTGACTTCCGTCTTCATAAACGGACATTTGCATTCTATTTTTAGGATGTCTTCCGATATGTCCCCTTATTGTACCTTCATCATCCTGCATATTTCCCCACACAAAAGCCCAGTATAATCTTTTTGTGGTTCTTTCAAAGAACTGCTTCGCTAGAAAGCTTAAGGCATACTCATTTTTGGCGATCACCAATAATCCCGAAGTATCCTTATCTATTCTGTGAACCAAACCTACTCTGTCCAGATCCGACTTTTCTCCATTTTTCTCAAAATGATAAGCCAAAGCATTTACTAAGGTACCGTCCCAGTTTCCGAATCCCGGATGTACAACCATTCCTGCTTCTTTGTCTACTACAACCAAATCATCATCCTCATAAACGATATTTACAGGAATATCCTGTGGAATAATCACATTCTCTCTTGGCGGATGAGCCAACAGCACAGAGATCTGATCTCCCGGTTTTACACGATAGTTCTGTTTTACAGAAGTACCATTCACCACTACATTTCCGGCTCTGCATGTTTGTGAAATTTTGTTCCTTGAAGAATTTTGACGATAAATCAATAAAAATTTATCTATTCTTAAAGGTTCCTGCTTACTGTCAACAGTGATATTAAGATGTTCATACAGACCTTTATTTTCCTCATCAATATCTATACTGTTGAGGTCCAATAATTCTTCATCTAAAAAATCCTCGTTATCTTCTGCCATTGTTTTTACTTTTACATAAAAGGCTTCAACGTGGTATAGTTGAAGCCTGTAATTTTTATAGTAACATATGTTATTGTACTACTACGCTAGGTTTTTTCTTTTGAGCAGGCTGTGTTGTAGTAGTTGTTGTTTTATTGTTTCCTGTATTGCTACTTCCTGCGGCATTGGCAGGTGTAGTTTTAGGCTTAGTATCTGTTTTTTGAGCTGCAGAAGGCGTTGAAGCTGCCGGTTTCACACCAGTATTGCTTGCAGGCTTCGCTGCTTCCGTTTTTGCCGGCTCTGGTTTAGGTGCAGATTCGAATTGCAGTTCTGGCTGAACAGGCACTTCCTCATATCGTATCGGAGGAAGCGTGGTATCTACTTTCATACGATATACGGAATTCAGTTCTTCTATTTTTGCCCGTAATTCTGCCGGAGTTCTCTTGCTTGCCCAAAGGTCGATCTGCATACCCTGATCTCTTACATCTCCTGCTCCGGGATCCTGATAATATACAATATCGGATTCATCCTTTCCACCGTCTTCATGCTCTACCAATCCTACTTCAAACATACTTCTTGCAATAACTACTCTTGCTTCTTTTACGGTTAAACCAACAACATTAGGTATTGAAATATTTCTTAAAGGTCCTGAACCAATAACCACATCCACCATAGAGAATCTAGGCAGTAATGATCCCGGTTTTATAGGATTCCCTTTGAATAATACTCTAAGAACAGCATCTTTCTGAATACTTGGCTCATAGATCGTATCTCCAACCTTCAGTCCCACCTGATCCAATCTCTGGAAAGCAAGACCTGCGTATTTATTGATCACATCCGGAACTGCAACAGGGGCCCAACTTCTTGGATTTACCTTTAATCTAACGGTTCTTCCATCCTTTACACGGGAACCCGGAGCCGGATAAATCTGAAGCACCTGAAAAGGTCTGTATTTCGGACTATAAGTAGAACTATCTACCTCATATTCCAGTCCTGTATCTTCTAATATCTTGATGGCGTCATGCACCGTTTTGTTAACAACATTGGGAACCGGTATTTCCTGACCATGATTGGTATGATATTCTAACCAACGAAATGTAAGCCAAACCAATCCCACAAAAACACCAATGGCTAACAACAGATTCAGTAAAACTTTCCAATTGAAAAGTGATTTAAGCATACTTAAAAATACTTTAATTATAACGGCAAATATAATTAATAATTTTAGAATGTGCTTTTTATTTAACACAATTCATTTTTCGCTCCAAAAAAACCGGAATTGCCATATTTCAATACATAATTTCATTAAATTTGCCTTAATTGATACTATAATGGTTATGAGCAAAAAAAGTGTTGCCGTAGTAATGGGAGGCTATTCGGACGAATATGTTGTATCATTGAAAAGCGGACAGTTGATCTACGATTCTCTCGACAGAGATCTGTATGATGTATATAAAGTGGTTATCCTTAAAGATGAATGGTATTTTTTAGATGAAAACGACAGGAAATACGAAATCAATAAAGGGGATTTCTCTGTAACACTCAATAATGAAAAACTGAAGTTCGATGTCTGCTTCAATATTATCCACGGAACACCTGGAGAAAACGGGATTTTACAGGCATATTGGGATGCTATCGGGCAAACTTATACCGGTTGTGGATTTTACCAGAGCGCTTTAACCTTCAATAAAAAAGATACTTTGGCAGTATTGTCCAAATACGGTATTCCTTCCGCAAAAAGTATTTATCTCCGAAAGGGAGAAACCATCAATGTAGAGGAAATCGTAGAAGAACTTAAACTTCCTCTTTTCGTTAAACCAAACCAATCCGGTTCTTCTCTGGGGATTTCTAAAGTAAAGAATCAATCAGAGCTGATTGCCGCAACAGAAATCGCTTTCAAAGAAGATGATGAAATTCTGATCGAAAGTTTTCTGGACGGTATGGAAGTTTCCGTAGGAGTGATAGACTTCAAAGATGAAACGATCGTTCTGGGTATTACTGAAATTGTTCCTACCAATGAGTTTTTCGATTATGAAGCGAAGTATGAAGGGGCTTCAGAAGAAATTACTCCGGCAAGAATTGATGACGCAACAAGGATCCGCGTAGAAGAAATTGCCAAAAGAGCTTATAATTCTTTGGGCATGAGCGGCTTTTCACGCAGTGAATATATTTTAATGGATGGCATTCCTTATATGTTGGAAATGAATACCAATCCGGGATTCTCTCCGGCAAGTATTTTACCTCAACAGGCCAGACATTACGGAATCTCGATCAAAGATCTTTGTGGAAACGAAGTGGAAAAGGCTCTTGCCAAAAAATCAAACGAAAACAACTAGGATATGAAAATTGCTGTTTTCCCGGGATCTTTCGATCCTATTACTCTCGGACATTATGATATTATAGAAAGAGCAGCTCCTCTTTTTGATAAACTGATTATTGCTATCGGGCAGAATTCTCAGAAGAAATATATGTTCCCGCTGGAAAAAAGAATGGAATTCATCCAAAATTCCGTTGCTGAATTCCCAAATGTGGAAGTAGATTATTTTGAAGGTTTAACAGTGGATTACTGTTTTGAAAAAAATGCCCAATTCATCATCCGTGGACTAAGAAATCCTGCCGATTTTGAATTTGAAAAAGCTATTGCACATACCAACCGAACCTTAGCTCACAAAAAACTGGAAACCGTTTTCCTTTTGACCTCATCAGGAAAATCATTTATCAGCAGCAGCATTGTGAGGGAGATCATCAACCACGGAGGTGAGTATGAACTTCTGGTTCCGGATTCCGTGAGAGTTGAGAAATAAATAATAAGTAATGGGTAATGAGTAATAATCAATTTATGGATTTTAACCAGATATTTAAAGATAGAACCAAAAAATTCTCTATTCTTGTTATTAAGACACTTTCCTCATTACCTTATTCAGATGATGTTTCAATTATTAGAAAACAGATAATCCGATCATCAACATCTGTTGCCGCAAATTACAGGGCAGTTTCACGAGCAAGATCTGAAAAAGAAAGATTCGCTAAAATCTGTATTGTTGTAGAAGAAATTGACGAGACACAACTCTGGTTGGAAATTATTGAAGAACTGGGATATTTACCCGAACAAATAAAATATTTAAAATCAGAATGCGATGAGCTTGTAAAAGTAATGACAAAATACAAATTCAAATTATCCCAAGTATAGCGGCATAATTTTTATTACTCATTACCCATTACTTATTATTCATAATATATGCACGAACAGTTCAATTTTGCCATAGAGGTTCTCGGAACCATTTCCTTTGCGATGTCGGGAAGTTTTGCAGCGATGCAGAAACGTCTTGATCCTTTCGGAGTGCTTATTATTGCATTCGTGACTTCTGTAGGAGGAGGAACTGTAAGAGACCTTTTACTTGACATTCCGGTTTTCTGGATGCATGATCTCCTGACCTGTTCCGTAATTCTGATCACCAGCATCTTTTCCATGATCTTTAAATCTCTGGAGAAAAACTTTAAGGTCACTATGTTTATTTTTGACAGTTTCGGACTTGGTCTTTTCACAATAATCGGAGTTCAGAAGGGCCTTAATGCAGACATTCATCCTTTGATCTGTATTGCTCTCGGAACTATTACAGGATGTTTTGGAGGAATTATACGGGATATTCTGCTTAACAGAATCCCTTTGATTTTCAGAAAAGAAATTTATGCTACGGCATGTATCGTAGGAGGTGCTGTCTTTTTATTACTGACCAAATACACTTCTCTTTCATTTACTTTCATTCAGATTTTCACCATTCTGCTTATTGTTGGGATAAGGACTTTAGCTGTAAAATATCATTGGCAAATGCCGAAATTTTATGGTTATGAAAGTAATTCTGAAATGTAGACTCAAAACAACATAAAAAAACAGCACCTGAATTTCAGGTGCTGTATTTTTTATTAAGTTCAATTCTTAAAAGAATTTTCCTCTCTGTCTCATATTCGGATTATGCATATGCTTCTGCATGGAAGGCATTTTCAGCTGATCCTTCATCATTTTGATCTGATCTGTCATCATTCCTGCAGTATCTAATCTTTTTGCCTCTTCCAATAATTTCTGCCCTTCCTGTTTTCTTCCTTTTGAAATAGCTGCTGCAGCAAGGTTTAACGTCGCCATTGCTCTGTCA
>JAFAAJ010000303.1 GCA_023426625.1 Bacteroidota bacterium | reverse complement strand
GATCAGCTTATTCCCGAAATCGGAAGTCAAGGCGACACGATGTGTCGTTTCATTCAGTTTTTTGATGATCAGTATTCCGCTTACGTGATTTTTGTAAATATCGATCTGACATTTATATACATAATCGTTTCCGGCAGAAAAATAAAGATTTTCAACTGTTTTCACAGGCCTTGAAACTGGTTTTGCATCAGTAAGCTGAAAGGTTTTGCAGGAAACCAGTATCAGCAGCAAAGTACTATAAAGAAAACTCTGAAGCAGCGATCTGTGCATTGATCTTGGTATTTTTGAAAACAATATTTGTAGTATCTCCTGAAGCTTCCAGCATATTAACCTGTGAAACGGTTGACTGGTTTTTAGGGAAATACAGTTCGATCTGTTTAATGTATTTTAATAACTGTGAAGATTTCGGGGTGAACTTCGCGATATTAAAGTTTCCATTTTTAAAATAAGAAACAGTAAATTCAGGATCATTGAACATTTTTCCGTTAGAACTTCCCACAATCAGCTTATTGATTTTCTCAAAAGTTTTGCTTTTGGCATCTACCGAAGATTTTTTTCCCTGATCATTAATGAAAATCTTATTGTCTTTGAACACAATGCTGTATTGATAAGGCTTTGTATATCTCCAACTCAGCATATTCGGGGTTTTTAAAGACATTTTCCCCTGTGTAATGATGCTTTTGTCCAGGAAATCCATTTTTTTGGTCTGTGTGAAATCACTTTGCAGGGTTTTTATTTGTTGAGTCCCATTTGAAACCTGGGTAACAAATGCTTTAGCTTCAGCTCCTGTCATGGCTGTATTTTGTCCGAGAAATAACCCGGAAATCAGTAAAAATGCTCCGAAAGCAATATTTTTAATCATTATTTTCTGATTTTATCATTGAATCCACCGTAAAAGTGGAGTAATTTTTCTGCTTCAAAAATAGCAATAAATCTACCAAAACATTGTACGTCTTTTCAGAAGTGTCGTGGAGCAGGATGATACTGCCTTTTCTTAAATTTTTGGTCACTCTTTTGAAGATTTTTTTTTCATTGTCGGTGATGGTGTCTAAAGAGCGGACATTCCAGCCGATACTTTTTTTATGGGTTCTCTTGATCGCTTTGGCAATATTCGGATTGGTAACTCCAAAAGGAGGGCGGTACAAATCGGTGGTGATATTCCCGGTTTTGGCAATAACCTCATCACATTCCTGAATTTCCACGATCATTTTTGCAGTTGATAAAAAACCTGTTGAATTGGAATGAGATAACGTATGATTTCCAATAGTATGACCTTCTGAAATGATCCTTTGAAAGGTTTCAGGATATTTTTCGATCTGTTTACCGATACAGAAAAACGTAGCTTTTACATTATTCTCCTTTAAAATATCTAAAAACTTTGGAGTGAATTCCGTAGGGCCGTCATCAAAAGTCAGTGCTACTTCTTTAATTTTTGTTCTTTTGTGCGTGATGCTGTTCACGAAATATCCAAGCTGAATATCGAAAGATCCCCAAATCACAACCGCAGAAAAAGCAAGAAACCCTACCAGATAAACAAAAAGACTCCCATGAAACGCATAGATAATGACGTTACAAAAAAGGTAAAACAGGATGAATGGATAGTGTTTCATGTTTTTTATAAAGATTACGGTTCTTTAAACATAACTTTGTCATTCCGAATGTAGCAAAGCGAATGAAGAATCCGATAATATAATTGAGATTTTCCTTAGCCAAAATGACAAAATATTCTGTTTCACAAATTTACGATTTTGCAGTTTAGCAATTTCGCCCTTCTGCCAATCATACCTTTTCCAACAACATCAGGCTATGATCTTTTCCTAGCAAATGATTGTAGATCAGTATATTTTTGACATTGTCTTGGCTTACCGAATTGATTTTCATCACATCCGGAATTTCCTGTTTCTTCAGGATATGACAAGCCATAAACGTGGAAAAACCACTTGCCGTATTGAATTCCCCACTCAGATGTTTGTAATATAACAATGTCGAATTTGGAAACATATCCATTGCTTTTGTGTAATAGACATCAGAATTTACATCTCCACTGAAACCTAAAATAACGGCATCAATATCTTGATGAGTAAGATCATTTTTAGCTAAAAAATCTCCGATAAAATTCTGTACCTCATCTGGTTCAAATGTATTGGTGATTTGAATGTCCTGAATTTTTGCATAAGAACTTTCTGTTTTCTCTTTCCCTAGAACAAAGAAACTCGAACCTTCTCCCCAAATCACACCTTTTGTTTTTGAATTCAGATGATCAAAAGGTAAATTTTCTGATTTTTTTATAGTGTTATTCAGTTGATAAAGTTGCATGGTTCTTTCCGTCTGTTCATCTGTAGAACCTACGAGAATATTTTCCGCTTCTCCGTCGTTGATCTGAAGTTGGGCATCCAATAATGAGAACTCCAGAGAAGAAGACGTATTAACGTATGTGAAATTATAAGCGTGGCATCGCAAACCTAAAGCGATCTGTCCTGCAACCGTATTATGTGTGGATTGGATAAAAAAAGTGGGAGTCAGGAACTCTTCATTATTATCAATCACATTTTTTAAAAACTTTTCGGAATCCTGAGAACATCCCATTCCCGTTCCTACAATAATGGCATCCGGTAGTTCAATTCCTGATTCTTTTAAAGCATGATGAGAAGCTATGGAACTCATTTTTACTGTTTTAGACATTCTTCTGATCATAGCAGCAGGAATGAATTCCTTATAGTTAGGTTCAATAGCTTTTAAAACCTGAGCAGAATTCTCCGGAGTAAGCTGCTGAAAGAAATTTTCATTTAAAGTGTCCTGAACAGAGATGCAGGAAGCACTGTTGATGTACACGGCACTCATGATTTTGAGAAAATTAAGGTTGAACAATTCCCTCCAAAACCAAATGAATTGGAAAGGACATGATTAATGTTTTTCTCTTTCAGTTCCGTTACGGGGATCAGGTCAAACTCTTCCATCTTTGTCTTAAAATTCAGATTCGGGAAAATCATACCATGCTGCATGGCTAAAATGGAGAATACCGCTTCAATTCCGGCTGCTGCGGCCAGTGTATGTCCTGTAAAAGCTTTTGTAGAACTGAATTCCGGTACATTATTCTCACCAAAAATTCTGATCATGGCTATGCCTTCCGATAAGTCGTTATTCGGAGTTGCAGTTCCGTGAACATTGATGTAATCGATATCTTCCTTATTTAGGCCTGAAACTTTTAAAGCTTTTTCCATCGCCAGATAAGCACCTTGTCCGTTTTCCGAGGAAGCCGTTTGGTGGTGCGCATCGTTGGCATTTCCATAACCGGAAAGATAAGCCAGTACTTTTTTGTTTTCCTTTTTTACCACTTCATCGGACTCAAGGACTAAAAATGCAGCTGCTTCTCCTAAATTCAATCCTTTTCTGTTGTTGTCGAAAGGAGTGTTATAAGAATCAGTAAGGATCATCAAGGTATTGAATCCGTTTAAAGTAAATTTTGAAAGGGAATCTGTTCCGCCAACAATTACCCGATCCAAAATGCCGTTTTTAATGAGTTTCGCTCCCATCATAATGGCATTGGCTGCCGATGAACAGGCTGTACTGATGGTAGAAACCATACCTTTTAAACCTAAATAATCTGCAATCGCCAATGAGGAATTTCCGGCATCGTGAGAGTCAATATATTTTTGCTTTTCGGGAAAGTCTTCGTAGGTGTAGAAATACTTTTCGGTAACATCCATTCCTCCTACACTGGTAGAGGAAATCAACCCTGTTTTGTACTGATTGATATCTGAAATTCCGGCATTTTCTACAGCTTCTTTAGCGGCAATCATGCCTAATAAAGCCGTTCTTGTCACGTTATTATCTTCATTTAGCTGAAGCTTTTGGACAAGCTCTTCATTAGACAGCTTTATTTCCCCTGTTTTTATGGTTCCGGCATGTCGCGTTTCAAACAATTCAATGTCTGAAATTCCATGTTTTCCGGAAGTAAGTGAGGTGAAATTTTCCTCCACATTGTTTCCAATGGAAGAAATGATGCCCATTCCTGTGATGGCAATTTTTTGACCCATTTTATTTTATAATGTAACAATGTATCAATCTAGCAGTTTACCAATATTGTTACATTGATATATTGTTAGATTGTTACATTGATTTTACTTTGTTCTGTTTTCTTCGATGAATTTCGCCATAGTATCGATAGACTGGAAGATTTCTTTTCCTTTTTTAGGATCAGATAATTTGATTCCGTAGTCTTTATCAAGAAGCACGATCAGTTCCAAAGCGTCAATAGAATCCAATCCCAATCCTCCTCCGAATAAAGGATCACTGTCTTTGATCTCCTCCGCGGAAATGTCTTCAAGGTTTAATACTTCGATGATTTTGTGCTTTAATTCTTCTCTTAAGTTTTCCATAAATATTAATTAATTTAACAATGTATCAATGTACCAGTTTACCAATGGTTATTCCGTTGATTTTAGCATTGGTACATTGTTATATTTTTATATTGATACATTTATATTGTTAGCAAATATACAAAAGCATTATAACTTTCCTGATAGAGTTCTACCCAGCCGCATAATACCTTTTCAGCTTTTCCGGACTGTAAAATCTGGTGGGAATATTCATTTAAAAAATTCTCGTCCAATTCATCCAATACAAAAAAAGCATTCTCTGTCTGCATCTGATGTCTAATGCTGATCTCTCCTATACAAATATTGGGCAAAGTGTATACAAATACTGCAGGACTGGGGAAATAATTTTCCTGGTAATTGATGCTTTCCTGATATTTAAAGTCAGTATCCAGACTGGATGATCTGTTCGCAAAAACCAATGCTGTTCTGCTGTTGTCCTGATCTTTTAAAAGAATTTCGGCAGCAAGAAAAGCGAGCTTGCTCAGATGATCCATTTTGTGGAATTTCGGATAGCTGATCTCTAAGCTTTTATAAGCTTCTTTTGCAAATTCCGGGAAGGTTTCACTTTGGCTTTCAAAAACAACATTTCCGTTAACGGTTATGGTTGATTGTTCTATGGTGCAGGTATCTGTTTTCTTCATCATTTTTCCGATTAACATTTTTCTAAAACAATGGCGGCATTACACCCACCAAATCCTGATGCTGTTTTTAAAATATAATTGATCTCTGCCGGCTGGTTTTCTTTAATGATATGTAAAGGTTGGGAAATTCCCGGTTCTTCAAAGTTTTTTGAGGGAATCAAGATCCCGTGAAGCGCACTTTCCATGGAAATAATACTTTCCAACAATCCTGAAGCACCTAAACAATGGCCATAATAACCTTTCATGCTGTTTAAGGGTACATTTTGTAATTCCATTCTGTTGAAAGCGATAGCTTCCATTTCGTCGTTGTATAATGTGGCTGTTCCGTGTGCAGAGACGAAATCGATCTGTTCTGCGGAAACTCCGGCTTCCGTCATCGCATTTTTCACACTTGCAAACAATCCGTCACCTGTTCTGGATGGTCCTGAAATATGATTGGCATCATTGATTGCAGAGTCACCGAGAATTTTAAACCTGAATTTTTCATTTTCAGAAGGTGTTGAAGTAATATAAGCTGCTGCTGTAGCTTCACCGAGATTGATCCCGTTTCTGTTTTTATCGTAAGGTTTACAAGGTTCTGATCCAATTGCCTGGAAGGAATTGAAACCCGAGATCACAAACTCAGAGATCTCATCACCTGCCACAACAAAAGCGTCTTTATATTTTCCTGCCTGAATCATGTTTTTGGCAACAGCAATCGCCATAACTCCTGAAACACAGGCATTGGAAACAACAATAGGTTTTGCCTTAAACCTGAGAAAATCAGCAATTTTCTGGGCTAAACCCGAAAGATAAACACCTTCCGGCAAAGAAGACTGGTTTTTCAGTAAGCTGATATTTCCTTTGGTGGTAGATAATATGAATGCCGTTTCTTCTGTAATTTCGTATTTTTCAACCAAAGGCTTTAAACACAACAGAAACATCTTTTCTAATCTTGTAAAATCCCTGTTGTCTTTCTGGGCGTAGCCGAAGAATCTATTGAACTCTTCTTCCAGCTTTTCAGAATTGATCCTGGAAGCAAAAAATGCCTCCTGATTTTCAATAATTTTATATAAAGCAACTCCCGATTCGCCTTTCAACAAAGCGTTCCAGTTGGATGAAACGTCCGTTCCCAAAGGAGTTACGCAATTATAATCTGTGATATAAACATCCTTCCTCATGATAATCCCATTTTATCTTTCCAGTTCTGAAAAAATTCCGGATTGTATAAACAAAGATTTCCCTCTGAGTCCAAAAACACCTGAATGGTTTCGCCACTACAAACCAGTTTGTTTTCCATATTGAAAATTTTGTATCGGTAAATCAGCTTTGCAGATACGGAGTTAACGAATGTCGTTACTATTCTGAAGGTTTCTCCATATTTTAAAGGAAGAAAATGTTCACAAGTGCTTTTAACAATAGGCGTTACAAATCCCGCATTCTGAATATCGAGATAAGTCAGTCCGTGCTGTCTTCCGAAAGCTTCTCTTCCATCTTCGAAATAGACGATATAATGTCCATGCCAGACAATTCCCAACGGATCTGTCTCGTTGAAGCGCACCCTTACTTCTTCTGTACAACTTAATATATTTTCTTTAGACTGCATTCTGTTTTCTTTCGTAAAAAATGGAAATAGTGACCATCGCAAGGTAAAACAAAAATAATAATCCCAGTTCTTTGGCTATATTTCCGATACCGCTATTTCTTAAAATAATATCATAATACGCATTCAGTCCCCAGTTCATGGGTGAGAATTTAGCGACATGTTGCATGAATTCCGACATCAGGAAAACAGGAACCCAAATTCCTCCGACCGCCGCCAAAACAACTACCGAAGTTGCGCCAAACGGAGCAGACTGTTCCTGTGTATCGGCAATAGTTCCTAACAGAACTCCAAAACCTATCGCAGCCAGTCCTGCAAATATCGTTACAATAATCAGCTGGAACATTTTTCCGGAAACATCAAATGCCGGAAGATCCATATAAGGGAAAAGATATATTCCCACTGCAACCATCAGTAAAAACTGGATGATACAAATAATAAGATAAGTAAAGGTTTTGCCTAAAATATGAATGTAATAAGGAGTAGGACTTACCCTTGCTCTTACACTCGTTCCCTGACTTTTTTCTTTCACAAGATTGATGGAAAGCGGAACAACAATGAAGAAAATGGCAAAAAGTGTCCACGCCGGAACATTATGTTGAACAGAATTTGGCAGAACTTCTGTATCACCTTTTTTGGGTGTGATCTCCTTGAAGCTGATCATATTTTTATTTTCTTCAAGATTTTCTGTAGTTCCCAACTGATCCTGAAATGCTTTGTAGATCTTTTTATTCTCAATTTCAAAAACCATTTTGTTCACAGAATTCATCACAGAGTTTTTGAATCCAGAATTGGTTGCCGGATCAAAATACAAATGAATTTCTTTAGCGTTTGAAATATTTTTCTGAGTCGTTGCCGAATCGGTTTCCAAGCCAAACGAGCTTACGATTTTCTGAACTTTTGTTTCAATATTGGAATTCAGGTCTTTTGTCAGGTTTTCCGGAATGACGATCGCCATTTGGTAATCTCCGCCAAAAACAGCTTCTTGGGCAGACTTTTCATTATAATTGCTTAAAAGCCGGAAGGTTTTGCTGTTTTCCAGCTCTTTTTTTATACTTTTTGAAACTTCTGACTGATCGTTATCAATAAAAATAATCGGAATCTTTGAGCCCTCCAGATTTTTAAAGGTAGAATCCTGAATTAATGTAATAGTTACAATCAGCAACAGAGGCATCACGAAAATGATGACAATTCCACCGATATCTCTTTTCAGTAAAAGAATTTCCTTAACAAAGCTTCGCCACAATTTATACATTATCTCTTAATTCTTTTCCGGTTAATGAAATAAAAACATCCTCAAGGTTTTCAGCATGGGAAATCTGAGCTACAAGGTCTTCTGGTGTTCCAATAGCATGGATTCTTCCTTTGTCGATGATCGCAATCTTGGTGCAGAATTCCTCCGCTTCAGAAAGGTGATGGGAAGTGTAAATGATGCATGTTCCGTTTTTATTCAGTTCCTGTAAATAATCAATGATTACTTTTTTGGACTGAACGTCTACTCCTACAGTAGGCTCATCCAGAAAAAGCACTTTCGGATTGTGCAATGTTCCGGCGATGAGGTTGCATCGGCGTTTCATTCCTCCCGAAAACTGCTCCACTTTTTTGTCCGCAAACTTTGATAAACCCATTATATCCAGGGCATCATCAATGCTTTGGTGGAGTTTCTTATGCTTTAAACCATATAAACTTCCGAAAAACATTAGGTTTTCTCTAGCTGTCAGTGTAGGGTAAAGCGCATATTCCTGCGGAACGATACCGATGATTTGTTTTATTTTGAAACTATGCTTCTGTGGAGATAATCCATTGATCAAAAATTGTCCTGAAGTAGGTTTTATCAACCCTGAAAGCATGGAGATCAATGTGGTTTTTCCGGCTCCGTTGGGTCCTAAAATTCCGTA